>CALMOL010000521.1:0-2741 GCA_937871685.1 uncultured Verrucomicrobiota bacterium | reverse complement strand
CCCGCGCGCTGGAGCGCCGGGCCGCGCGCCTGGAGGCCACCGTGGCCGAGCGCACCGAGGAACTGCGCCGCTCCAACATCGAGCTCTCCCGCCTGCACCAACTCGAGCTCGACGAGAAGATCGCCGCGCGCCTCGGCGAGGAAAAGGCCCGCCTCGAAGTCCTCCGCTACCAGCTCAACCCGCACTTCCTCTTCAACGCCCTCGCCTCCGTGCGCGCCCAGCTTCCCGCCACGATGGCCGAGGCGCGCGGCACCATCACCCAGCTCACCGAGTTCTGCCGCTCCACCCTGCTGCGCCCCGCCGGCGACGGCCAGCCGACCGTCGCGCAGGAGATGGAAACCATCTCCGCCTACCTCGCCATCGAGCAAACCCGCTGGGGCGACCTGCTCCAAGTCACCGTCGAGATCGATCCCGCCGCGCGGGAGAAGCGCGTGCCACCGCTCCTGCTGCTGCCCCTCGTGGAAAACGCGCTCAAATACGGCCGCGCCACCTCACCCGATACCCTCGGCATCCGCCTCGCCGCGCGCGTCGGGGGCGACGCGCTCCTCGTCGAGGTCGCCAACACCGGCGAGTGGGTCCAGCCCGAGGCGCGCGGCGACATGCCCTCCCTTGGCATCGGCATGGAAAACCTGCGCCAGCGCCTCCACCGCTTCTACCCCGACGCGCACGAGCTGAAGGTCGAGGCCGCCGCCGGCTGGGTCACGGTGCGGCTGCGGCTGGGTGGCGTGAGAAGTGAGAAATAGGGCACACCGACTGCCCAAGGCTGGGTTGCCATGGGTGCAAGGGTGAGTGCTGAGGGGTTATGAGCGGGAGTCGGTGTGAGCGCTTGGAGGAGTTCGCTGCAGCGCGTAGTTAGACGGCGCTGCCTCGCTCGAATTTTTCCATCTCGGTCGGGAGTTTCTCGAAAGCAAGAAGGCGCGCGAGCGTGATATCTGGGATTCGAAACCATTCCCCTTTGGTGCGGTGGTCACAAAGGAATCGATGAAGAGTCGCCTCCGATGCTTTTGCATGCGGCGTCTGCCAAGATTTGAGCAAAATCACGGGATAAGGGCAACTCGTCTGGGCGATTATCCCTTCAAGACATGTCCCAGAAGCAATTCCTCAACTCTCCTTCTGGCAACTTGTTGTGAGGGGATAATCGCCTTTAAGAATCGCATCGCCGAAATCCGGCCCGCGCTCGCCAAGCTGGTGGAGAAGGCGGGCCAGCAAAGCGCTCCCCTCACCGGCGCCACGCAGGGCTTGCGCGACCTGCGCGCGGAGTTGGAAACCCTGCTCCACGTCCTGGCCCGCGCGGGCTTCGAGGCGTGCGACCAGCTCGGGCGCGCGGAGGATGCCGGCAAGCTCGACCTGACGCCCTCGGACCTTCATAACTCCCGCGCCGTGGCGCTGGCCGCCACCGCGGAGACGGTGCTCGACCTCGTGGAGCCGCTCACCGTGGCCCCGCTCGGCGGCGCCGGCACGGTGCCCGAGGGGAGCGGCGTGACGGCCGCGCGCGTGGCCGCGGTGGACGACCTTTGGGACCGCTACCGCGCGGCCGTGGGCGCCCCGGCCGGCGCGCGGGCGCGGCGCAAGGCCCTCTCCGAGGAGCTGCCCGAGGACGTGCGCGCGCTGGAGGCCATCTTCGCGCGGGCGGACAATCTCGTGATCCAATTTGGCACCACGGCCGCGGGTCGTTCCTTCGTGGACGCGTGGTTCAACGCGCGCCGCGTGGTCGATCTCGGCCGCCGCGCCGCCAAGCCGAAGTCCGCGCCGGCCACGCCCCCGCCGGCCGGGCCGCACTAGCGCCTCCGGCGGAGCTGCTTGCCATCGAGGTGGATGGCGACGTCCCGGCGCCATGGATGCGGCGCAGCCGCCTAGCCTGCTGCCGCGCGCACCCTGGTCTTTTCGCCTCGCTCCATTGCCCCGTGCACCCTGGCTTGCTCGCTGCGCTCGGTTCTTCGGCGCTTCGCGCCCGCCATGGCGCCGGGACGTCGCCATCCACCTTGAAGGCAAGCGCGGCGCGGGGCGTTTTTCCTGCGTTCGTCACAAATTTGGCCGCGTTCGTCACAAGGGACTGGCTTCCGCGGCCCCGGTGGGGTTTTCGTCGCCGCTCAACCCCCGCGTCGCCCCAGACCTCGCGCCGATGAATCCTCCCTGCTCGCTCCGCTCCTCGTTCGCCCGCCGTGCCATCCCACCGCCTTGCCCGCGGCCGTTGAGGCGGCGCCCGCCGTCCCGCTGGAATCGCCTCGGGCTGGGCCTCGCCGCGCTGCTCGCGACGGCCGGCCCGGCGCTGGCGGCCACCTACTCCGTCGTCAACAACGGCGACACCGGCGCGGGCTCCGGGACCAGCGGCGACCTGCGCTACTGCCTCACCCAGGCCAACGCCAACCCGGGCTCCACGATCCTCATCGGAACCAATTCCTTCGGCACGATCGTCCTCACCTCGCCGCTGCCCGTCATCGCCACCTCGATGACCATCCGGTCCGACGGCTCCGGCGACTATCTTGCCACCGTCGATGGCGCCGGCCTTTATCGCGGCTTTTTCGTCAACGCGCCCGGCGGCACCGTCACCCTCTCCGGCTTCGCCCCCGACGGCTACATCGGCTTCCGCATTCAAAACTGCCGCGCCAAGGGCGGCGACGGCGACAAGCGCGTCAGCCTCGAGGTCCGGGTCAACGGCCACGAGCCGGTCGGCGTCCATGCCGATGCGGCGCGGGTCGACGCGGCGGTGACGCTTGCCGCGGACAAGGCGGTGCGCGCGC
>CALMOL010000520.1 GCA_937871685.1 uncultured Verrucomicrobiota bacterium | reverse complement strand
CCCGCCCTCAGCACGATCCCAAGCCAAAGCGAGGCGCCAAACCACGAGACCGGGGACGCGGGAACAAGCGTCGCCGTGCCAAGAGCGGGAGCAAGCTCCCGCCCTCCATAAAGACGGATTCGCGTATCGTGCAGCCTCCGTGGCCGAGCCTCTCACGCTGATTCTTCTCGCCGCGGCGGTGCTGCTCGGCGGCATCGCCGTGGGAATCGGCGTGATGCTGCTGCGTCGCGCGAGTGGCGGGGCGGGAATGGAGCGGGCGCTGCGAGAGGAATTGGCAGCGGCGCGGAGAGAGGCGGCGGAGCTGGCGGAGCGCGCCCGAAGCGCGCAGGGAACCGATTTGCGCGCGGTGGCGGAGGATCTTCACGGGCGGCTCGTCCAAACCCACGGGCAGCAGCTCGACCAGCTCGAGCGCATGGCCGCCGCCAGCGAGTGGCGCCTGGAAACGGTGCGCGAGGCGGTGGAGCGCCAGCTCGGCGCGATCCGGGGGGACAGCAACGCGCAGTTGGAGCGGATGCGTGCCACGGTGGAGGAGAAGTTGCAGGGCACGCTGGACCGGCGGCTGGGCGAGGCGTTTCACGCGGTGTCGCTTCGGCTGGAGCAGGTGCACGCCGGACTGGGCGAGATGCGCCGGCTCGCGGAGGACGTGGGGTCGCTCCAGCGGGTGCTCACGAACGTGAAGACGCGCGGGACGTGGGGCGAGGTGCAGCTTGGCGCGCTGCTGGAGCAGATTCTGCCGGCGGCGCAATTCGGGCGGAACGTCCGGCCGCGGCCGAGGCTGGCGGAGACGGTGGAATTCGCCATCCGGCTGCCAGGCTCAGGCAGCGGCGAGGACGATCCGCCGGTGTGGCTGCCGATCGACGCGAAGTTTCCGGTGGAAGACTGGCGTCGGCTCGCGGACGCGCAGGAGCGGGCGGACGTCGCCGGGATGGAGCAGGCGGGCCGGGCGCTGGAGGAGGCGGTGCTGCGCTCGGCGCGCGAGATCGCCACGAAATACCTGGAGCCGCCGCACACGACGGACTTCGGCATCCTGTTCTTGCCGACGGAGAGCCTTTACGCGGAGGTGCTGCGCCGGCCGGGGATTTGCGAGCGGGTGCAGCGCGAGCAGCGCGTGGTGATCGCCGGTCCGACGACGCTCGCCGCGCTGCTGAACTCGCTCCAGATGGGCTTCCGCACGCTGGCGATCCAAAAGCGCTCGAACGAGGTGTGGCTGGTGCTGGAGAAGGTGCGCGGAGAGTTCGGCAAGTTCGGGGAGGCGATCGAGGCCGTGGGCAAGAAGCTGGAGGAGGCCTCGAACAAGGTGCGCGACCTCAAGACGCGCCGCAGCGTGCTGACCCGGGCGCTGGACCGAGCGGAGGGCATCGCCGACCCGGTGCTGGATCCTCCGGAGGAAGCTCCTGGCCTCTTGCCGCCGCCGGCGTGAAGCTCGGGTGTGGCGGAATCTCCTTCCTCGCTCCAGCTTTCTCGCGTCCTCCAGGTGAGTGGGGTGCACGCGGTGAATGACCTGCTGACGACCGGCCTCGTGCCGGCGCTGCTGCCGTTCTTCAAGCAGGCGCACGGGCTGACCTACGGGCAGACGGGGATGATCCTGTTCTGCTGCCTGTTCACCACGTCGGTGACGCAGCCGTTCTTCGGCTGGCTCTCGGACCGGCGGCCGGCGGCGTGGCTGCTGCCGACGGGGATGCTCATCACGGGGACGGGATTGGTGGCGTCGGGCTTCGCGCGGTCCTACCTGGGCGTGCTGGCGGCGATCGGGGTGTCGGGGCTGGGTTCGGCGGTGTTTCACCCGGAGGCGGCGCGGTGCACTTACTTGGCAGCGGGGCCGAGGCGGGCCACGGCGCAGGCGCTCTTCCAGAGCGGCGGGGTCTTCGGGCAGGCGCTCGGGCCGCTGATGGTGCCGCTCTTTCTTGCGGCCACAGGGCTGGCGGGCTTGTGGTGGTTTGGGCCGCCGACGCTGGTGGCAGTGGCGATGTGCGGGGTGCTAGCGCCGTGGTATGCGCGCGGAATGCGGGCGGAGCGGGAACGGGCGGCGGCGCGGCGCGCGGACGCGCTCCACCTGCCGGAGCGGCCGGGCGCGCTCGCCGTGCTGCTGGGCGTGGTGGTTTTGCGATCCTTCGCCAGCGTGGGGGTGACGGCGTTTCTGCCCTTCTTTTATATCAACGTGCTCCACTTTACCCTGGGCGCGGCGATGACGTTCACGTTTGTCTATATGCTGGCCGGCGGGGTCGGGACGCTCGCGGGAGGACTGCTGTCGGATCGCATCGGCACGCGGCGGCTGATGATCTGGTCGCTCCTGGCCTCCGCGCCTCTGCTGGCCCTCCTGCCCATGGTGCGCGGCACGCTGGCGGTGGTGGTGCTGATCGTGCTGGGAGTGATTATCTTCTCGCCGTTCTCGGCCGCCGTGGTGTTGGCGCAGCGGTGCCTGCCGCGGCGGATCGGGCTCGCGTCAGGCCTGAACATCGGGCTCGCCATCGGCGCGGGCGGGCTGGCGGCGGCATTTTTGGGGCAGATCGCCGACCGCTACGGGGTGCCGGTGGTGCTGGAGGGACTCGTGATGGTGCCCCTGGCGGCCAGCGCGCTGGCGCTGGCGCTGCCGCGCGACTTGGCCGCCCCGGTGCCGACCCCGGCCGGGCGGGCAGCGGAGCGGGCGGCAGCCGTCGTCAGCGCACCTGAATCTGCTCCAGGCTTGTGACGACGATCTGGGGGTTGTCCTTGAAAAGGGTGATGACGCCGGTCACGATCACGTCCTTGCCCTCGTAGCGGGCCTTGGGATCCAGGTTTGCGCCCTTGGCGGTAGCCCCCTTGATCACCGTTACAAAAGCATTGTTCCGGTCGCGGGAGAAATCCAGGAAGATCATGCCGGAACGCTCGTCCCGGCCGGTGCGGATCACCCGGCCGCTGACCGAGACCTCCTTGCCCGCCATATCCTTGAGCTTGGCTCCCTCCCCGGCCGGGACGGTTTCCTTCTCGGGGGTCGCCGGGGCGGCGGGCGCGGGCGTGGCGGCCGGCGCGGCCGGCTTCTGGGCGAGGGCGACTGGAGGCGCCGAAAACGCGAGGATGGTCAGGGCAACGGCGGAAATAACGAGGCGGCGCATGGGACGGAGGCGGAAAATGGAGGTGGCTGGACGGCGCGGCTTATAGCAACGGCCGGGAACTGCGCCAGCCGATTCCCCGTCCGGCAAGCCGGAAGGAACGAAAATCCTTTGTCGGGAGGGTTTTATTGCAACCAAAACGAGGGAAGTTGCAGAAAGTCTGGCAACCGTGTCCTCAAAAGCGTGGAACTTTCCAAAAACCCAGTTGACCGGGGCAGCAGGTTTCATACGCCTGTCCAGCGCGGAAAGCGCATGAAATCTTGGCATGACAAACTTCCAGCGCTTGTTCCACGAGGGCTGGCCAGGGTAGGTTCGGCACGCGATTTTCCTTCGCTTCGACCTTCCCTTTCCCATGGCTTTCCAGACCGCCAAACGCAAGATCGCTCATCCCGGCATCCGCCCCCTCCAACGGCAGTTCGGATTTCAGTCCGAGGGAGTGCATTTCGACCTGCGCGAGATCTTCGACGCGCTTAACGCGCGCCATTTTCGCAACGCGCTACGTGGCTATCGCATCACATGGGGTCGCCGCCGGCGTGAGGCGCCGAGGGCGTGGTTCGTCTTCGGCACGATCCATGAGGGCGACCGCGTGATCCGCATTCATCCGCGGCTCGACCAGCCGTGGGTGCCGCGGTGGTTTCTCGAATACGTCATCTACCACGAGATGCTCCACGCGGTGGTGCCGGATGTGGAGTTGCCGTCGGGTCGGCGGCGCGTCCACACGGAAGAGTTCCAGCGGCGGGAGCGCGCGTTTCCAAACTACGCCCGGGCGCGGCGCTGGGAGGAAGAGAATCTCGCGCGGTTCCTTCGATAAGAGGGGAAAGCACCAAGCCTCAAGCTTCAAGGAAGTCTGCAAGGAGGAAGGGAGGAAAGACCGGCTAGGGCGTTACCTTGACCGGGCTACTGCGCCTTTCGATCCTTCCTCCCTTGGAACTTTCTTGAAGCTTGAATCTTGAAGCTTAGATCTTGCCCCGTGCTTCGCCCCACGCTGCTCCTCGGTGCGCTCCTCCTCCCCTCGGTCGTCCGCGCGGAAGCGCCCGGCAACGTGATCCAGAACGGCGGCTTCGAGCGGCTTGCCGCGCCGCAGGAAAACCTTTGGGACGGCGTGAATTCGGATGGCGTGCTGGCTGGCTTCCGCCGCTCGCTGGAGGTGCTCACTGAGCGCGCCTCGGCCGGGGCGCTTGCCATGCCGATGGCGGTGCAATGGGCGGACTTCAACGGCGACGGCAAGCCCGATCTCCTCGTCGTGGACCCGGTGGGCTACTTCCGCGTGTATTTCAACTCGGGCACGAAGGAGCAGCCGAAGTTCACGCATAACGAGATCATCCCCATCTACCTCTCGCGCACGGACCGCGGCGACAACTTCTGGGGCCGCGATGACCCGCCCGACCGCCGCGCGCCGCGCGTGGCGGCCGCCGACTGGGGCCGCTCGGGCAAGATCGACTTGGTGGTCGGGAACATGGTGGGCGAGGTGTATTTTATCCCGAACGCCGGCACGCCGCAGCAGCCCGTGTATCGCCAGCCCGACCCGCTGGCCCGCGGGCTGATGCCGACTTCGCGCGACGGCCGACTGTGGGGGAACCTGCTCGCGCCGGCCGCGGCCGACTGGAACCGGGACGGCCGGCTGGACTTGCTTCTGGGCGAGGGCACTTACTCGGCGAACGCGATCCACCTGCTTGAGAATCAGTCGGTCACCGGCACGCCGCAGTTCGCCGCGGACAAACGGTGGTCCCTCGCCTACGGCGACGGCCGTGAGCACCTCATCCCCACCGTGGCCGATCTCAACGGCGACGGCCATCCCGACCTGATCGTGTCGGATCGCTCCGGCCAAGTGGGCGTGTATTTCTCCCCGGCCGCGCCGTGGAAACCCGGCGGCGAGGTGCCCTTCGCGTCGTATCTCACGTTCGGCAACTCGCCGAAGCCCGGCGGCCAGATCGCGCCGTGCGCGGCGGACTTCAACGGCGACGGCCTCATCGACCTCCTGCTCGGCCGCGACAACGGCCGCGTGTCGGTGGCGCTCAACAAGGGGACGGCCACCGAGCCGAAGTTCGAGTCGCCGACCGACCTTGCCGGCGAGGACGTGCTGGGCAAAGGCGTCCGGCCACCCGCGGACTGGAACGTGGACGACGGCCGGCAGGACGGCAACGCCTTCATTACCGTGAGCGTGGTCACAGCGCAGGAAGATCCCAAGGCCGAGCCGCCGGAAGGCGCGGCGTGCTTAAAGATTTCCTATTCAAACCTCGCGCAGCAGGTGTTCCCCTTCCCCGCCGCCGGCATCCCCGGCACGCGGCGCACGGTGGAGATGTTTCGCGAGGTGACGGTGAACGCCAACTCGCGCTACGAGTTCTCATTCAAGACGAAGGGCGGCGGCGCGGGTGAGTGCTCCTACACGATCGCGTGGAAGGTGGACCACTCGAAAGGGCCCGTGAAGGTGGAGCGCGGCGAGCGAGGCTCGGTCACGAAGACCTCCGACAGCGTGCGCGACGAGCAACTGGACCGGAACAAATTCTCCCCCGGAGGCGGTTGGACCACCGTGAGCAAGACCTTTTCGACGAAGCTCAGCAAGCCCGGCCTGGACGCCGTGAAGACCTTCAATCTGCGCATCCTCCTCCTCGTGAACATCCGCCAGGACGGCGCGGTGTATCTCGATGATTTTCAGCTCGTCGAGAAAAAATAACCCTCCCGCCATGCCCGCCACCCACACCGTCCTCGCTCCCGCCACGCCCGGAGGGCCTGCCCTCGACCAGCTCGAAGACGAGTCGGGCGAATCCCGCATCATCATTTCCCGTCTCGGCGCGGAGCCGATCTCGATCGCGCGGCGCGTCTCGGCGGACGAGTGGCGCGGTTTCCTGCACCGCGACGGCGATGCCGCGCCGCCCGCGGACGGCGGCTGGGCCTCGCATGCCACGGTGATGGGCTTTTACCTGCACCGGCTCAAAGGCGGGCGCACTTCCTACCGCGGCCGCGAGATCAAGGATGGCAACCACGGCTTCCTGCGCCGCAAGGTCTTCGGCCCGCCCCGGTTTGATGAGGCGTCGTCGTCGCTCACCTACACGATCGCCCCGCCCGACTACACGCCATCGGAATACCCTCTCGATGTGGTCTTGGAACTCCGCTACATCCTCGTTGAACCGGGCTTGCTGATGGTGGAATTCAAATTCACCAACCGAGATCCCGCCCAGCCCGCGCACGTCTCCTTCGGGATGCACCCCGGCTTCGCCGTCGGCTCGCTGGAGAAAGCCGAGATCAAGCTGACCGAAGGGCATTACCGCCACCATCTGGCGCCAGGAGATTTCTTGTCTGGAGAAGTCCGGGAGTTTGACCAAGCTCCCTACGCGGCGGCACCCATCGACAAGGCGGCGCTACCCGGCTCCTACCTGTTCGAAATGCCGCCGGACGCGCCAGGCACCTGCGTCCTCGTGGATCCCGTGGGAGGACGCGAAATTAAGGTCGCCATGAACATGTGCCCTTACCTTACGATCTGGAGCGATGGCCGCGGCCAGTTTGTGTGCCTCGAGCCGTGCTGGGGGCTGCCCGACCACCACGACCAGCGGCCATTCGAAGAGAAGCTCGGCATCCAAACCATTGCGCCCGGCGGTTCTCTCTTGGAGAGCTTCGGGATCTTTTTTGAGGCAACAGAGCCGCAGTCGGAGGCTTGAAAGACGATGCTTTCGTCCGGGCGATCGTTCGCTGCCAGTGGACGAAGGGCCAATCCCGTCCGTCCCACTTTCGCGCATGACTTCCATCGGCATCGGCCTCTGCGGCTTGGGCACCGTCGGCCAGGGCGTGTGCGAGCACCTGTTCGGCAATCGCGCGTTGCTCCAACAGCGGCTCGGGCTGGATTTGGCGGTCGTCGCCGCGGCGGTGCGTGACGTGGCCAAGCCGCGCCGGCTGCCGGCCGATGCCACGACCGTGCGGATCACGGGCGAATGGCGCGACGTCGTCGATGACCCGCGCGTTCGGGTCGTGGTCGAGCTGATCGGCGGCCTGGACGACGCCTTCGACTTGATCCTCGCCGCGCTCAAGGCCGGCAAGACCGTCGTCACGGGCAATAAGGCGCTCTTGGCCGAGCGAGGCGCCGAGATTTTCGCGGAATCCGAGCGGCAGGGGGTGCCCGTGTTCTTCGAGGCGAGCACGGCCGGCGGCATTCCCATCATCAAGGCGGTGCGCGAGGCCTTTGTGGTCAACCACTTCCTGAGCTTCCACGGGATCGTCAACGGCACGTCGAACTACATCCTCAGCCGCATGACCGACGCGGGTCTGGAATTCGCCGACGCCCTCGCCGAGGCACAGCGCGAGGGCTACGCCGAGGCCGACCCCACGCTCGACGTGAACGGCTGGGACGCCGCCCACAAGGCCATCATCCTCGCCTCGCTCGCCTACGGCTCGTGGCTGCGCCCGGCCGACCTGAGCGTGGCCGGCATCGACCTTGTCTCGGCCGACGACATCCGCTTCGCCCGGCAGCTCGGCTGGCGCGTGAAGCTGCTGGCCTCCATTCGCGCGCGCGACGCGGGCGTGTCCGCCTCCGTGTGGCCCACGCTGATCCCCGCCGGCCACGTGCTGGCGAGCGTCAACGGCGTTTTCAACGCCATCATGGTCCGGGGCGACGTGGTCGGCGACGCGCTCTTCTACGGCCGCGGCGCGGGCGGCAGCCCCACGGCCTCCGCGGTGATTTCCGATCTCGCCGACGCCGCCACCGCGCTCGTCAGCGGCGGCGTGCCGCGTTGCTCGGGCTTCCGCCCGCACGCGCTCTACGGCCGCGCCCTGCCGCCGGGCGAGTTGGAGTCGCGCCATTATCTCCGTCTCGCCGTGGACGACGTGCCGGGCGTGCTCGGGCAAGTGGCCGGCGCGCTCGGGGCAAACGGCATCGGCATTTCCTCCGCGCTCCAGCCTGAGGAGCACGATTCCGGCGACCGCGCCCAGCTCATCCTCATGCTCGATCGGGCCAAGGAATCGCAGATGCAGCGCGCCGTGGCCGAGCTGGAGGCGCTGCCCTGCGTGCGGGGCACCGCGAAACTTCTGCGCGTCGAATCCTTTGGAAGCTGAGACCGCCGCCTCGCCCCGCTACCTTTGGCAGCGCTGCGGGAACTGCTGCCGCTGGCCGGGTTTCGTGCGCCTCGCACCGGGCGAGGCGGCGCGGATCGCCGCGCATCTCGGGATGGAGGAGCGCACCTCGTCGCGGAGCACTGCGAGCTGCATCCTACGCCGTTTTTCAAAGAAATGGAGCGGATGCTCAGGGAAACGGGTAGCGCGGGCGCCCCGCCCGCGCTACCCGCGC
>CALMOL010000519.1:14878-15110 GCA_937871685.1 uncultured Verrucomicrobiota bacterium | reverse complement strand
TCCCCTACCCCCTCCCGACTTGTTCCAAGAACTTCTCTCGATACGGCTTCCCCAGCGTGATCTCCGTGCCGTCGTCGAGGATCACGACGTAGTCCCCGTGGAAAACCTGCCGCATCTCGCGGATGCGCTCGATGTTCACGAGCGCGGAGCGGTGCGGGCGGGCGAAGCGCCGCGGGTCCAGCTTTTCGGCCAGCGCGGAGAGTTTCTCGCGCTGCAGGTGGTTTTCCGCGCC
>CALMOL010000519.1:0-14819 GCA_937871685.1 uncultured Verrucomicrobiota bacterium | reverse complement strand
GTGGAGGCGCACGTAATTTCCCTCCGCTTCCGCCCAGGAAAGGTCCGACACATTCCGGAACGAGATCCGCCCCGCCGAGCGCAACACAAAGCGCGCCAGGTAGCCGCCCCCCGTCTGCATCGAGTGCAACAGCTCCGAGATCGTCCCGCGAAACATCTCCGCCGTCTGCCGCGCCGAGAGGATTTCCCGCGCCCGCTGAAGCGCTGCCTGGAAGCGCCGCGCGTCGAAGGGCTTCAGCAGGTAATCCACCGCGTGGATGTCGAAGGCGCGCAGCGCGTATTGGTCGTAGGCCGTGGTGAAGACCACCGCGCGCGGAGCCTCCGCGCCGAGCTCCGCCAGCGCGGCGAAGCCATCCACCTCCGGCATCTGCACATCGAGGAAAAGGAGATCCGGCGCGAGGCGGCGCACCGCTTCCACCGTCGCGCGGCCATCGGCGCAGCGGGCCACCACCTCCACGTCCGGCGCATCCGCCAGCAGCGCGTCCAGCCGGCGGCGCGCCAGCTCCTCGTCGGCGGCGATGACGGCGCGGATCAGCATGGGCGCGAGGCGGCCTCCGCCGGGAGCGGCGCCGGGCCCGAGGCGGACCGCGGCACCGGGGTGTCCGTCTCCTGCGCGCGGCGCGCCGGCAGCGAGATCACCGCGCTCGAGCCGCCCGTTTCCGGGCGCAGCGTGAGCGAGACCTCGTGGGTCCCCGCCCCGTAGATCGCCTCCAGCCGCGCGCGCAGGTTCGCCAGCGAGAGCCCCAGCCCGCCGCGCCGGGGCGCCTCGTCCACCGGGCCCGTGTTCATCACTTCCACGCGCAGCCGCGCCGCGTCCTCGGCCAGCACCGCGCGGATGTCCACCCGCCCCGGCCGCCCCGAGCGCGCGATGCCGTGCTGGACCGCGTTCTCCACGAGCGGCTGGAGGAAGAACGGCGGCACCAGCACGTCCCGCGCCTGCGGCGCCACGCTCCACTCGACGTGCAGCCGCTCGCCGAAGCGCACTTGCTCGATGGCCAGGTAGCGCTCCGCGAATTCCAATTCCTCCTGCAGCGCCACCTCCCCGCGCTCCCCGCGCTGGAGCGACTCCCGCAGCAGTTCCCCCAGGCGCGCGATCATCTCCACCGCGCGCGTCGGCGATTCCGTGACCAGCGAGGAGATCGCGTGGAGCGTGTTGAAAAGGAAGTGCGGCTGGAGCTGCGACTGAAGGCCGGCCAGACGCGCGCGCACCGCCTCGAATTGCAACTGCGCCGAACGCTCCCGCTCCGCCGAAAGCCGGCGAAACGTTTCCACCGTGAGCAGCACCCCGACCAGCATCACGTAGGAGATGATGTTCGTGGTAAAACCGCCCCGCAGGCTCATGCCGAAGCGCCCGCCGAAGGTATTCAGCGACTCCGGCTCGTTCAAGAGGTGCATCGCGATCGCCCGGCCGGCGGTTTGCACCACCACGCCCGCCGCCAGCCCGAGAAGCTGCGCCGCGAAAAACTCGCGCGGCCGCGTGGGCGGATAGCGCCGCACCAGCCACCACGCCGCCGGCGTGAGCAGCGCCCAGGTGAGCGCCGGCCGCATGGCCCAGAGCAAGTCCTTGATCAGATCCGGCTTCCACCTCGGATCATCCATGTCCACGTAGATGTAATACGTCTGGAGGCCGCTGAGCAGGGCGATGGTCATCCAAACCCCCGCCACCAGCAGCCCAGCCTTCCAGCGCGGCCAACGGCGGACTGGCAGGAGCGATTCGAGCGGCGTGGACACGTTCAAGGCGCGCATCCTACCAAGTCTCCGCCGAGACGCATTCCACGAATCCTGCGCAATCTCTCCTCCCGCGGGTTCTACCCGACTGGGCCATCGACCTCCGCCGCAAGCCGGTTCACCTTCCTGCCAGAGAGGAAGAAGCCACGAAGGCCACGAAGAACCGGGCGAGTTTCCCCTCGGTCACCCCTTCCGGCGAGACATGCAGCGGGATGCTTGTCCTACCGAACCGCGCCCTGCGGCATTTCGCCCTCCCACCCTGCGGCCGTTGACGAAACGACCGCGGCGTTCAGTGCACCTGGAAGTTTGCCACCGGATAGTCGCCGGGCGCGCCCCACGCGAAGGTCATCTGCTGGCCGTCGCTGGAGCGGCGCACGGTGAAGACCGCGGTGCTCGAATTCCAGACGGCGAGGTCCATTTTGCCGTCGCCATCGTAGTCGCCCGGGACAAGGATGTCGGTAGCGACAGAGCCGAAGGAAATCGGCCCGACGGTGGCGCCGTCGCGCTGGCGAATCAGCCACTGAAAGTTTGCGCCGCCGGACTGCGCGATGATGAAGTCCGACCGCCCGTCGCCATCGTAGTCGCCCTTCACGATGAGATCGGCCGCGGTGCCGAAGGGCACCGATTCCGTGCCGCCGTCGGAAGACCGGCGCAGATTGAAAGCGCCGTTGCCCTGAAGGCAAAAGTCCGCTTTTCCGTCGCCGTCGTAGTCACCGGGGGCAGGGAAAAAATTGTCGCCCGTCTGGAAGAACGGCACGTCGGTCGTCGTGCCGCCAGGGTTGTTCAAGCTCCCGATGGAGAGCAAGCGCGGGGTGCCGGTGGGACTTGCGGCGGCGCGGAAGACCGCCACGTCGGCTTTGCCGTCGCCATCGTAGTCGCCGACGACCGTGGGCTCGTCGCCGGCCGCGCCGAGGTTGACGGTCCTGGTTCCCCCGGAGCTGAGCTGGATCAGGAATTGTCCGGTGGCGGGGCGCCACACTGCGACATCGCACTTGCCGTCCCCGTCGTAGTCCGCCGGGACGTAGTAGTCGGTGCCGAGGCCGAAGGCAATCGTGGCCGATCCGCCGCCGCTGTAGGCGATGAACCAAGTGGCGGCGCCGCCCGTCGCCTCCCGCACGACCACGCAGTCCGTGCGGCCATCGCCGTCGAAGTCCAGCGGCACGCGCCGCACGGCGTTTTGGCCCACCGCTCGCAGGAAGTATTTGCCGGCGGCGCTCACCGACCGGTCCAGCCGGGCGATCGTCGTCAGGCTGTCCCCGGGCGAAATCGTCTCCACCACGCCGGGCGCGCCGCCCGTGCCAGGCGCCAGCCAGGTGGCGAGGTCGGATGAGACTTGGTAGGAGATCGTCGCCCCCGCCGCGCGCTGGAACTCCGCCGTGAGATACTGGCTTCCGCTGATCGGGGTCAGGTAAACGGTCTTGGTCCTGGGCGGATCGGCCAGCGCCGGCACCGCGAAGGCGGCCGCGAGCAGAAGAGAGAAGCCACCGGCGTTCTGGAACATCATTTTAACGAGGCTGGCACCCAGCCAGACCGCGGGCAAGCGTCCAGCCTGTCCAGGTCCGGTCGGTCTCCCAGGAAGCGCTGATCGTTCTCGTGTTAGCCGTGCGCCGATCGTCGGGCGACGAAGGCTCCTCAGACCAGCCGATAAAAAAGGGCGATTCCAGAAGCCGCGATGCCAACCGGACTCTCACTTTTCCCCGCCCCCTCCCCTCGTGGCACCGGCTACAGCGTCCAACGCACCCGGCAAAGTAACAGCGGCGTTACCATTCCGCGGCCCGGCGGGCGCCCCGCGTGCTAATTTTCCCCGCCGTGAAAAACTTTCTGCTCCGCTCTCTCGGCGTGCTTGCCCTCTTGGGCATGCCCGCTTTCCTCCAGGCCGACATCAAGGACCGTCTTTTCGACTTCACCGACGCCTATTACATCCAAAATGGCGTCAACCCGGCTGCCATCGGCGGCCGCATGCAGCCCGGGCCCATCGCCGCCACGGATACGCCGAACTTCGGCTACCAGCGTAACGTGCGCGCGCTGCTCACGCTGCCGGCCTACGACCACAGCGGCAAGGGCTGGTATTTCACCGTGCTCGGAGGACTGAGCGCCGACTCCTTCCCCGCCACCTCGGCCGGTCAAAACGCGCGCCAGATTGCCGACACCTACAAGGAATACGTCTTCCCGCGCCGCGGCACCGACCCGGTCGGGCTCGGCGCCACCCGCCAGTCCGTCCTTCTGGACATGCGCAACGGCTACTTCTCTCACAACCCGCTCGGCCTTTGGCTGCACGTTTGGGTGAGCTTCACCACCAAGGCCACGGGAACTTCCGACGGCATCAAGACCCTCGACGATCTCGCGCGGAAGAACGGACGCGATCTCGACGGGACGCCCATTATCACCTCCGTGGGCGACATCGAGAAGCTGACCCAGAAGGGCTACGTCACGCAGACCACCCGGCCGCTGAACGACTCGCTCCGCTACGCGATTTGCCCGGTGATCAAGGACCCGACGGACGGCGGCATCGCCCGCGACCAGTTCTTGGCCACCACGCGCAAGCCGGATGGCACCCCGCTTGAGACGCGCCTTTACAACGACTTCATCAGCCTCCAGACGACCGGACGGACGGATCTGGCCGTGGAGAGCCCCCGTGCGCCACTCACGCCGGAGAAAGAGGCCGATCTCGCAAAGTAGGAGCGAAGCCACCCGGAGCGAGTGATTGGCTATCCTCCTGCTTGGACCGTGACGGCGCGAGCGATTCTAGAAAACTCGTGCGGCCGCGTAAGTCGCCAGGGTTGGAGGCATCAGCCGAAATACCGCCTACCGGTTACCGATCGGCGTAACGGGCACGAACATGCCGCCGCCGGGATTTGACCCGGAGAAGCCGGGCGCGCCGGCGAAGCCTGGCAGAACGTAGCCCGTCCCAAAGGCCGGAAGCGAGCCGCCCTCGCCACCCTCGCCAAGAAGGTTGTAAAACTCCCGCGCGCATTGGGGGGCGAGCCGGGTGGCCTCCTCGACGATTGCGCGGGCCAGTTTGGGCGCCGCCTCGAGGGCCGCGCGGGTGAGCACCACGAAGTCATCGCAAATCGTTTCCTGGGTCACTTGGCGCCTCGTGTCGCGGCGCAGACGCGAAAGAAATGCCGTGCGGTAGATCGCCACCGTCTTGTCGAAATTCTTGCGGATCGCCGACTGCATCGCGGGGGCGAGCACGCGAATGGGGGCTGACATGATGGTGATTCCGGCCGGCAACTCGGCGGAAAGGAGTTCGCCCGAGGAATCGACCGCCGCCCCGGCGGCCTCGCGAACCGCGCCCGCGGTGATCCCGACGATCAGGCCAAGAAGAAGACCAAGACGGCGGAGGATGAACGTTTTCATGGGTGGGAGTTTTCCAAGGGGTTAATTTCGGTGGGCAATTGCGTCGCAGCCGACCACGCCAACGAGGCGAAGCACAGGATCCCGAGGTAAGGAAATCGGTGGGCGACTAAGAGGCGTGAGGAGCTGTTTCTCTGAAGGGAAGTGCCTTCTTGCCTAGAACTTCCGTAAACTTCAGACTCAAAAAAGAAGTTTCCGGCTCGTATTAATACGTATCTCCGACGTGCTGACGCGGGTTGAGAATCGACTCCGCAAGCCGTTTCGTGATCGTAATTATACGCAGCGATGAGCCGCCCGGCTGGCATCCAGCGCGGTTCAGCCATGCTCAAGGGTCGATCAGCCCAAGTATCAGCCGATCCACGTGCGAGAAAACGCTCTGGCCCTTCCCCGATGCTGTTGCGAAGACGTTCCACTCGCTTTCCCCTCAAGTGCCTTCGACCTGCGCTGTCGCGTTCTTCCAAGCGCGCCTTGAGAGCCTTTCAACCCAAGCGAGGGTCAGTTTCTTTGCTGCGACGCTGTTGTCCAGAAGCGGCGACCACTTGCGGACCCTAATCACGGCTCCGACTGCCGTTTTGGCAGAGGGCGCGGGTCATGCGCATGACCAAATTGGTCATGCGCATCACCATTTCGGTCTTCCGCATGACCAAACTGTTCTTCCGCATGACCAGTTTGGTCTTTGGTAGAGCATTCGGGTCATGCGCATGACCAATTGGGTCTGCCGCATGAGCATTTTGCTCATGCGCATGAGTGGTTTGGTCATCCGCATGACCGTTTGGGTCGTCGCATGACCAATTTGGTCATGCGCATGACCGCGCCCCTCTGCCGCATGACCATTCGGCTCTTCCGCAAGGCGCTTGAGGGTCTGTCGCATGACCAGTTTGGTCTTCCCGAAGACCGTTTTGATCTTCCGCATGAGCCAAACGGTCTTCCGTAAGACCGTTGGAGTCTTCTAGTAAGACCAATTCGGTCTTCCGCATGAGCGCCGGAGTCTTGCGCGCGGTCAGTTCTGGCTGTTGCGCCTACGAGAGCACAAGCGCGAACGCCCAAGACACGGCACGGGACCCACCGCGGCACGACTTCGCTCCCTCGGTCCCTTCAGGGGTGCGCCGCACTGTAGAAGGAGAAGCTTCGCGGTGAACAAGCATCAACCGCTTCCTTCGTTCAACCCAGCCTCCAGTTCCTCCACGCTGGGCACGGCGTCTTTCAGGGACGCCGGTAACGTTTCGACAAGGCGGGTTATAATCGGACGCCCACCGGCTTCCGAATATCCTGCAAGGCATACTCGGCTACGGCGCGGTTTTTCGACCGACAGAGGATCAACCCGATCGAAGACTGATCGCCGGGATGCCGCATGATGTCATCCACCGCGGAAAGGTAGAAATTCATCTTCCCGGCCGCCTCCGGCGTGAAGTCCCGGTTCTTCAGGTCCACCACGAGGAAACAGCGCAGATGCAGGTGGTAGAAGAGCAGATCCAGGTAGAAGTCCTGCCCCCCGACTTCGAGGTGCACCTGCCGCCCGACCAGCGCGAAGCCAGCCCCGAGTTCCAGCAGGAACTTCTCGACGTGCTCCATCAGGCCCCGCTCCACCGCGCGCTCGTTGGCGTCATCGCGAAGTTCGAGGAAATCAAATAGGTAAGGGTCCTCGGTGATCTGCTGCGCGAGGTCCGACTGCGGCGACGGAAGCGTCTGGGCAAAGTTCGTGACCGCCTTCCCCTGCCGTTCGTGCAGCCCCGACCCAATCTGAAGCGCCAACACATCCCGCGACCATCCATGCTCCACGGCCTTCGCCGCATACCAGAGCCGTTTCTCGGCCGTGAAAAGCTTGTCGAGAAGCAGGCAATGATGAAACCAAGGCAATTGTGCAGCGGGCTGCTGCACAAATGCGGGATCCGGCCACGCCGCCGCGAACGCCCGCATGTATTTGAGGTTCCGCGGCGAGGATCCTTGGTGCTCCGGAAACTCGCGGCGCAGATCAGCCGAAAGCCGCTCCACCACCTTCGTCCCCCACCCTTCGCCGGCCTGCCGGCCGAGGATCAGCTCCCCGATGTCCCAGTAAAGCCGAAGCATCTCCCCGCTGGCCGCAAGGTGCGCGCGCGCCTTACACCAGTTTTCAGTGGGGTTGAGCGAATGCAGGAGGAAACGGGTAGCGCGAGCGCCCCGCCCGCGCTACCCGTCTCCCAGAGCGTTCCTCGCTCAACTCTCCTGAAAAACGGTGTAACCGCAGCGAGGAGCGCCGGATAATCCGGTGGGATGCTGGCAATCTCAGCGGCCGCGTTTCTCGCCCGGGGTGGTTGTGCGACGCGACTGCTGAAAATCGCCTCGCTGCCTGGCTTTGGTTTCATCGCCATAGGAGAGGAGCCATCCTTTCGGCTTTACGCCATGCCGTCAATGACGGATAGCAGTGATGTGAGGCTCTCCTTCAGAGAAACGCCTGTCTTCACGCGCCAGATCACCCGTTTGATGTCCGACGGCGAGTTGAACGCGTTGCAGTGGTCGCTGATGGCCAAGCCTGACCGCGGCGACCTCATCCGTGTCTCTGGCGGCCTACGTAAAATTCGTTGGGCCGGCTCCGGCCGAGGCCAGCGCGGTGGAGTGCGCATCATCTACTATTGGCACGTGCCGGGCGAAGCGATCCTTTTTCTGTTTGCCTATCCCAAAAACGAGCAAGAAGACCTCACATCAGCGCAGCTCAAGGCCTTGAAATCCATCATCGAAGCCGAATACCCATGAACGACGCTCTTTTTCAGGAACTTGTCGCCAGCCTTAAAGAGGGGGGCGCCATCCTGCGCGGGGAAAAGAAGCCCGCGCGCGAGACCACCCTAAGTTGGCCGGACGCGCGCGCCGTGCGCGAGAAACTGGGCCTTAGCCAAGGCCAGTTTGCCGCCCTGCTTGGCATCAGCGCTCGCACCCTACAGAACTGGGAGCAAGGCCACCGCCGTCCCGAGGGCACCGCGCGCGCTCTGCTACGCGTCGCGGAGCGGCATCCGCAAGCTGTCCTTGAGGCGCTGCACGCGTAAAAGCCAACCTGGCTGACGCATCTGCCCACACCCCTGTGAACACGACTGATCTCCCCGCTGCCACGGAGTCCAGATCCAGTTCGTTGGAAGATCTCGCAGCGCTTCGCCGTCTGGTGGTTGAGTGCTCGGATTTGCGTGAAATTGAACGATGCTTCGGACAGTTCAATCTCTTCGATATTCTCAAGGTCACAAATAATGAGTTACGCCATTCCAACGTGCTTGCTTGGTTACTAGACCCAAACGGGTCTCATGGGCTCAACGCATTGTTCTTGAGGAAATGGTTAATCCGCGTAACTCATGACAGCTTCAGCGGAAAAGCGCACGAAATCGACCCTGTCGAGATTGACTCAGCGTTCTTTTCGAGCGTTAAAGTATCCCGAGAATGGCACAATATTGATCTGCTGCTCGAAATTGACGTCCACGATGAGAAATGGATTGTGGCAATTGAAAACAAGGTTTGGTCGACTCAACACTCTTCGCAATTAGCGAGGTATCGAGAAATTCTTGACCGCTATTTCCCCAAGACAAGACAATTGCTAATTCTCCTTTCGGTATCGGGCGAGGAGCCTGAGGACGACGCTTATGTGATCGCGCGATATGATCACATTGCCGGAGAACTGAAGGCTTGTGTGAAGGAGATGGAAGGCGCCATCGGAGACGGCCCCCGATTGATGATAAATCATTACGTGGAGATAATCGAAACCCGCTTTATGCCTGACTCAAGAGTCGAACAACTCGCGCGTAAAATCTATCACGCCCATCGTCGCGCGCTGGACGTGATATTCGAACACCGCCCCGACATCACTGAGATTCTCTCCGAAAAACTCAGCGAACTCGTGGGAAAAGACGGAGCGAAGGTCGGGCTGATTTTCAGAAATTACGCAAAGGGGAGAATTTGGTTTCGACCGAACAGTTGGATCTTGTCCCCTCACACAGACCCAATCGTCTGTTGCGAGATCAATTTTTACTTTCCTGACAAGCTGGTCTTGAAGGCCGTGGCCGGGCCTGGCGATCAAACTTGGCGCGAAAACCTGTTCAAGTTAAGCAAAGTAAAATCTTTCCGCAATATCACTCAGAAAGCCACGCTCCCAAAGCAGTGGTATCAATTTTACGCCGTTCAGATGCCCAATTTTTCGACGCGGGAAGTCAGCTTGGAAAACGCCGACGAAAGCGTGTTGAAAATTTGGGAGTGGTGTTTGCACCAAGTAAGATCGGGCGAATTCGAGAATGTTAAAAACGAAGTCGCGACTCTTCTCACGATCTATCCTCCCTTACCAAGCAAAGAGCCAGCGGCTTTAGATGACCCAATCACATGATCGAAGGAACGCTAGACAAACGCAATCTGTTCACTCCACCGTCACGCTCTTGGCGAGGTTGCGGGGCTTGTCCACGTCGCAGCCGAGGGTGACGGCGGTGTGGTAGGCCAGGAGTTGGAGGGGGATGACGGTGAGGATCGGGGTCAGGAACTCCAGGGTGCGGGGGACGGCGATCAACTCGTCGGCGATGCCTTTGAGGGAGTCGGTGGCGCCCTCGGTGGCGACGGCGATCACGGGGCCTTTGCGGGCCTTCACCTGCTCGATGTTGTTCATGTTCTTGTCGAACACGACGTCGTCGGGGGCGATGACGACGGTGGGGAACTCGGGGCGGATCATCGCGATGATGCCGTGCTTGAGCTCGCCGGAGGGGGCGCCGTTGGCGTTGATGTAGGAGATTTCCTTCATCTTGAGCGCGCCTTCGAGGGCCACGGGGTAGTTGTGCTGGCGGCCGAGGAACAGCATGCCCTCGGCGTGGGCGTATTTCTCGGCGATGCGCTTGACCTGGTCGTTCAGCTCCAAGCAGCGCTCGACTTGATCGGGGAGCGCTTCGAGGGCCTTGAGGATGTTTTGGCCCTCGGAGACGGAAAGGTGCCGGATGCGGCCGAGCAGGAGGGAAAGCAGGGAAAGGATGACGACCTGCGAGGTGAAGGACTTGGTGGCGGCCACGCCGATCTCGGGTCCGGCGTGCATGTAAACGCCGCCGCCGCTCTCGCGGGCGATGGTGGAGGCGACGTTGTTGCAGATGCCGCGCACGCGCTGGCCGCGGCGGATGCCCTCGCGCAAGGCGGCGAGGGTATCGGCCGTCTCGCCGCTCTGGGAGATGGCGAGGATGAGAGTGTCCTTGTTCAGCGGCATGTTCCGCAGGCGGAACTCGTGCGCGTAGTCCACCTCGGCGGGCACGCGGGCGAGGCCCTCGAGGATGTATTCGCCGACCATGCCAGCGTGGCAGGCGGAGCCGCAGGCGGTGAGGATCACGCGGTCCACGTCGCGCAGCTCCTGCGGCGTCATGTTCAGGCCGCCGAGGCGGGCGGTGGCTTCCTCGTGGGAAAGGCGGCCGCGCATGGCGTCGCGCACGGTGCCGGGCTGCTCAAAGATTTCCTTGAGCATGAAGTGGGCGAAGTCGCCCTTCTGCGCGGCGGCGCCAGGATCCTCGACCTCGGTCACCTCGTAGCGGCCGGGGGGGCCGGTGAGCGAGGTGATATCGAAGCAGCCGCGCTCGATCACGGCCATGTCCGAGTCCTTGAGATAGACGACCTCGCGCGTGTGCCGGGCGAAGGCGGAAGGGTCGGAAGCGAGAAAGTTCTCACCTTTTCCTAAGCCGACGGCCAAGGGCGAGCCGCGCTTGGCGCCGATCATCACCTCGGGCACGTCGGCGTGGATGATGGCGAGGCCGTAGGCGCCGCGGGTCCGGGCGAGGGTGGCGCGCACGGCCTCGACGAGGCGGGCCTTGGACGGCGGGCCGCCGGCGTCGTCGTAAGCTTGGCCGATGGTGTGGGCGAGGATCTCGGTGTCGGTCTGCGAGCGGAAGGTGTGGCCGCCGCGCTCCAGCAGCTCGGCGCGGAGCTGCTGGTAGTTTTCGATCACGCCGTTGTGGACCACGGCGAGCTTGCCGGATTGGTCGAAGTGCGGGTGGGCGTTGTCGTTGGTGACGGCGCCGTGAGTGGCCCAGCGGGTGTGGGAGATGCCGAGGTCGCCGTGGACCTCCTCGCGGCCGACGAGGGCGGCGAGCTGGTCGATGCGGCCGACGCTCTTGCGGATTTCCAGGCCGTGGCCGTTCAGAGTGGCGAGACCGGCCGAGTCGTAGCCGCGGTATTCGAGGCGGGCGAGGCCGTCGAGGAGGATGGGCGCCGCGGGCGCCCGGCCGATGTATCCGACGATGCCGCACATAGGAAGGGGAAAAGAGGACTGGAAGAGGTGGAAAAGGGCGGCAGGACTGTGGCCCCGATCCAGGGGATGACAAGACGGGCCGCCCCGGGCGGGGAACGGTGCCGCGCCCGGCGGTGATTGCCGGCGTCAAGGGGGGAGCCGGCCCTTCGGCCGCACCGCCGGGGGCGGGCGCCGATCGTCCGCATCGATCCAATCCACCACCGCCTCGCCAGGCTTGGCCGGATCGTAGGTGGGGTGGACCTCGGTTCCGACAGCGGGAAAACGCCAGTCCCTCCGGTCCCTGGAACGGATTTGAAACTCCCGCCCGTCCGGCAGCCGGTATCGAATCTCGGCCGCGTAGCGGAGTTCCGGGCCCACGCCTTCCTCGTGATGGCCGACTACGGTTCCGACGACGCTCGGGATGCGAGGCTTCGTCCAGACGTCCCAGAATGACCGCAGGATCATCCACGTTCCCATGACCGTCGCCACGCCGGTCCCAAGCGCGTGCAGCAGGCCGTAGAGAAGCAAGCCACCGAGGAGAACCCACACGACGACATTCAGCACGTCGGTGATCGAAGCGATGAACATAAGCGGGAGTTCAGGAGCCGATGTCGCCGAGGACGATCACGTCCGCCGGGTTGGCCGGGTCGTAGATGAGATTCACCTTCGTGCCGACCGGCGGGTCCGGCAGGGGGCCGCTGCCTTCGCGTGTGTGGCGGAGGGTCCGACCGTCGGCGGTCACGAACTCGATCACTGGGCGGTAGCGCAACTCCCCCTTCGGCTTGGAGGCATCGAGGGGCTTGGACTCGTGTTCCACCACCGTTCCCACGGTCTGCACCCCGCCGCGGGCCAGGAGGCGACGGCGGCGGAGGGATTTTCGAACCCAGAGATAGATCGCCAGCACGATGAACAGCGTGGTGCACCCGATCGGCGTGAAGAAGTCGGAGTCCATCCACCAAGGGCGGACCGCGGCGAGGATCGGGAGGGACGAATCCATCGCGGCCAATTGGCGACGCCGCGCCGCGCCGTCAACCAGCCCGCGTCGCCGGGCTTGAGATCTGATCTTGTGGATCATCGGGAACAAGCGCCGCGACGTGGCCGCCAACTCCGACTCCAGCGGCGTCTGCTCCCGCTTAACCTCGTTTGCGGCAGGTCTATATGGAGTGCGGGCGCTTGCTCCCGCTCTCAAGGCGGCAACGCTCCCACCCGATGCCGTGGACCACGATTCGCCGCTCCGCCTCCCTGCGCGGCCGTGTTACACCGTTTTTCAAAGAGATGGAGCGGATGCTCAGGGAAACGGGTAGCGCGGGCGCCCCGCCCGCGCTGCCCGCGCCCTCTTGCTCTCGATCAACTTCCTTGAAAAAGGGTGTAAGAGCGGTGGCAAGCCACCGCACTCCATATAGACCCCGCGGAGCGCTCAACGAGATTCACGCCCCGGAGCCCGGCGGGATTTCGGTTGTCGGCGCGCGGGAGCCGTCGAAGGCTGCCGGCATGCTTCCCCTTCCCTTTCGCTCGGTCCTCGCCGCCGCCGTTCTGGCCACGCCGTTGCTCGCGGCCGATCCGCCGCCGGTCGGCATGGCCGTGCCCGGCAGCGGACCGACGCAGCCAGCCAAGCCCGTCGCCGAGCGCGCGGCCCGCTTCCTCGCCCTCGCGAATGCCAGCTACCAGGCGCTCTACCGCGTGAATCAGGAAGCGCAGTGGCTCGCCGCCACCGACGTCTCCCCCGCGCACGACGCCGCTGCCGAGTCCGCCGGCAAGGCCTACGCCGCCTTCAACGGCAACCCCTTCCTCATCCGCGAGGCCCGCGAGCTTCTCACCCTCCAGGCGCAGCTCGATCCCGTCACGCTCAAGCAACTCAACCAGATCCTCCTCAACGCCGCCGAGGGTCCGATGACCAACCCCACCCTCGTCGCCGCGCGCATCGAGGCGGAAACCAAGCAGGCCTCCACGCTCAACGGCTTCGAGTTCAAGCTCCGCGGCCAACCGATCACGCCCAACGACATCAACCGCATCCTCGCCACCAGCAAAGACCTCACCGAGCGCCGCGCCGTCTGGGAAGCCTCCAAGGAAACCGGCCCCGCGCTCCGCCCCGGCCTCGTGAAGCTGCGCGACCTGCGCAACGGCGTCGCCCGCGAGCTGGGCCACGCCGATTACTTCGGCCTCCAGGTCGCCAACTACGGCCTGACGACCGACGAGATGGTCAAGCTCCAGGACGAGTTCCTCCGCGAGCTTCGCCCCCTCTTCCTCCAGCTCCACACCTGGGCCAAGCACGAGCTCGCCAAGCGCTACGGCCAGCCCGTGCCCAAGCGCATCCCCGCCCACTGGATCGCCGACCGCTGGGCGCAGGAATGGCCCGGCCTCGTCCAGGCCGCGAGCATCGACGACCGCTTCAAGGGCCGCGCCCCCGAGTGGATCACCCGCACCGCCGAGGACTTCTACGTCGGCATGGGCTTCCCGCGCCTGCCCGAAACGTTCTGGGCCAAGTCCGACCTCTTCCCCGTCCCCGCCGGCGACAAGCGCAAGAAAAACACCCACGCCTCCTGCTGGCACATGGACCTGGAAAACGACATCCGCTCCCTCATGAGCGTCCTGCCGAATTCCGAATGGTTCTACACCGCGCACCACGAGCTCGGGCACGGCTACTACTTCATCGCCTACACGCGCCCCGAGGTGCCGCCGCTCCTGCGCACCGGCGCGAACCCCGGCTTCCACGAGGGCATCGGCGAATTGATCTCCCTCGCCTCCGGCCAAGCCCCCTACCTCAAGCAAGTCGGCGTCCTCCCGGCCGATTTCCAACCCGACGCCACCGCCTTCCTGCTCGACGACGCCCTCGCGCGCTCCATCCCCTTCATGTTCTTCGCCTCCGGCACCATGACCCACTGGGAGGCCGACATCTACGCGCGCAATCTCCCGCCGGACCAATGGAACGCCCGCTGGTGGAAATACGTGCGCGACTACCAGGGCATCGAGCCGCCCGCCGAGCGCGGCGAAGAATGGTGCGACGCCGCCACGAAGACCCACATCAACGACAACCCGGCCTACTACTATTCCTACGCCGTGGCCACCGTGCTGAAGTTCCAATTCCACGACTACATCGCCCGCCGCATCCTCCATCAGCCGCCGCAAGCCTGCAATTACGCGAACAACAAGGAGATCGGCACCTGGCTGCGCACGATGCTCCAAAAAGGCGGCACCGAGGACTGGCGCAAGGTCTTGCGCGACGCCACCGGCGAAGACCTCTCCACCCGCGCGATGAAAGAATACTTCAAGCCCCTGATGGCCTGGCTCGAAAAGGAAAACGCCGGCCGCCAGATCGGCTGGGAATGACCCCAGACGCCTCGGTGATCGGGGAATGCGACGCGGCCCGCCGCGTCGCATCCGCCACCACCAGGCTCTACGGCTTCGGCAGGTCGTCGCGCGAGGGATCGGGCGTCGGCGTGGAAGCGGGGCTTGGCGTCGCTGGGCTAGAGGCCGGCGTCGAAGTGGGCGTGGGAGCGGGGGACGCTTCCACCGGAGCCGGCAGGTCACCGTCGGGC
>CALMOL010000518.1 GCA_937871685.1 uncultured Verrucomicrobiota bacterium | reverse complement strand
GCGGCAGCGTGGGGGGCGGTGCGGCGGGCGGGCACCTCGTCCTCGCCCTCGCCCAGGCGCGCGAGCTGGCGGAGCACGCCGTCGAGGGAGCCTTGCGCCCGGGAGGGCAACGCGGCGAAAGTTTTCTCGGCTCGTCCGGCCAGCGCGCCGGCCAAGCCGGGCGTGGCGGCCCCGCTGGAAACGCCCTCGCTCCGGGCCAATCGCTCGTAATCCTCGTGCGTGAGCAGGCCGCTCGCGGCACCAGCGCGGTAAAGTTCATCCAAGGCGAACTCCAGCAGGGGCAAGGCGCCCAGTTCGGCTCGCGCCTCGGCCAGCAGGCGATCCTCGAGGGGCCCCTTGTCGGGACGATCTTCAAAGGCGATCCCGGCCGCTTCCGCCGGCAGCAAAATCATCCTTTTCAAATCCGCCGCGCAGGGTGCGAGCAGGCGGTATTGGCCCTTGTCGCGTGCGAGGTCCACCAGCTCGGGATGCTCCTCGCAACAGCCGTAGAAATCGCTGCGCAGCGTGGCTGTCACCCACACGAGGCCAGAGCGGGCCAGCGACCCCACGGCGCGGAAGAATTCTTCGCGACACGCGGGGCTGAATCGCTCCACGGTGAAGGCCTCCTCCAGTTGATCGAGGCCGACCGCGAGGCGCGCGGCGGGCTGGCCGGTTTGGCCGCGCTCGCGCTTCGCCGCCGCGGCGGCCTGGGAGAGCGCGCCTTGGACCAAGCCGCTCGCACGGGCGGGGTCTTGGCGCAGGAGGGCGGCCAGCGTGGTCGCATGAGTGCCGTCGGCGGCCAGCTCGGGCAGGGCTTTTTCGCCAAGGAGGGCGTGCGCCAAGCCGTCGATCAGGTCGCCGCCCGGCGGGGCGTCCGAGGGCTGCCACACCGTCCAGCGCCACACACCCACGCCCTCGACGACGTTCCGGGCGAGCAGCGACATCACCCCGGCGCGTAGGAGCGAGCTCTTGCCGGAGCCGCTCGCGCCGAAGATCAGCACGAAAGGGCAACCTTCCTCCGCCCGCTCGCGCAGGAGATCGAGCACCTCGCCACGCTCCCTGGTGCGGCCGAAGAACAGGGCATGGTGTTCCATGTCGAAGACTTTCAATCCGCGATAGGGCGAGCCCGGGAATGGCTCGCGGCGGCGGGAATTCGGGAGAAGCGGCCCAGCGAGGCGACGTCCCGTGAAAGTCTTCAAATCCGACTCCAGCTTCCTCTCGAACGCGTCGAGATTTGCATAGGAGTTGTAGGCGCGCACGGAGGCGCCTTGGTCGATGAACCAGCGCGCGCAGAAGGCCTTGAGCGCGCGCCATTGGGCGGGGCGCTCCTCGTAGTCCTCCGCATCGAGATCGACCTTCGGCAGCGTGGAGGCGCGATAGACGAGCAGCTCGGGGCGGCCGGTTTGCTCATGCGCGTTGATGGCGCACTCGAACTCGTATTCGGTGCCGGAAGAGTAGGGCGAGCCGTCCGCCCGGCGATGGAGGCCGGGATGGAGCGGCGAGCCGAGACGCGCGCCGAGGATGCCGATGAGCAGGTCGAAACCCGCCGGGTTCGGGATCTGCGACTGGAAGTCACCATTGGTGGTCAGCATCAGGCCGTCTTCCCAAAAGCAGTATTCCAGGCGCAGCCGCCCGTGCAGGAGGAGGCCAAGGCGGTCGATCATGGCGCGCGTGATCTCACGCTCGGCGCGCACGTCGCCCGGCGAGGAGACGAAGATGCGGAGAACGGGGATCGACATGGCGGCGCAGGCAGGCTTTTACCAAGCCGGAGCGCGGCAGGCGATTGGTTTCGCGGGGAAAGCGGGTGGGACGCCGAAGTGGATTCTCGACGAGGGTTCTCGACGAGGTCTTCGGCCGGTGGATGGCGCGCTCCGTCGCGGTGTTGGTGGCGACAGGGCAGCCAAGCCTCTGGACTGAAATTCCAGGTTGCCCTTCTCTCACCAATGGCGCGGTGGAGCGCCATCCACTTCATCCCAACGCGCACCCAGACAGCATCACCACAAACTCCGTGAGCGGGGCATCCGCGGCGATCGGTCGCAGGATGTAGTGCTTGCGCTCGGCGAGGTGATCCACGGGGCGCACCTTCTCCAGCATCGCGCGGGCGCGCTGGAAGGCCGGCGTGGCGTCGTCGCCCGGGCGGCGAATGGTTTTCCAGTTCGTCGCCCGCGGGCGCGACGGCCGTGGTTCACGCGCAGCGAGAGCGCGGGCAGGCGGAACGGCATGGGCGGAGGAGGGACTGCGCCGCCGGGGACGTGCGCCGCGCGGTGGGGATTACAATGTGAGAGCCGCCCTGAATGGAATTATTCCGCTCCCCCGCCCTCGCATGGGCATTGACGCGCGGCCCGGACCCTGTGCTAGCCTGTGCGCCGCCCGAACTCCCTCCCTTGCCCACCATGAACCAGATCGACCAACTCAAGCAATTCACCAAGGTCGTTGCCGACACCGGCGACTTCGGCTCCATCAAGGAGTTTGCCCCCCAGGACGCCACCACGAACCCCTCGCTGATTTTGGCCGCCGCCGGCATCGAGCGCTACCACGAGATCCTCGAGCACGCCGTGGCCGACCTCAAGGGTTCCTCGCTCACCGGCGCGAAGCTCATCGACTCGATCACCGATCACATCCTCGTGCTCTTCGGCGTGGAGATTCTTAAGATCGTCCCCGGCCGCGTGTCCACCGAGACCGACGCGCGCCTTTCCTTCGACAAGGACGCGCTCGTAGCCAAGGGTCGCGACCTCATCAAGCTTTACAAGGACCACGGCATCGAAAAGGAGCGCGTGCTCATCAAGATTGCCACGACATGGGAAGGCATCCGCGCCGCCGAGGTGCTGCAAAAAGAGGGCATCAACACCAACCTCACGCTCATGTTTTCCGTGGTGCAGGCCGCCGCGTGCGCCGAGGCGGGCGTAAAGCTGATCTCGCCTTTCGTGGGCCGCATCCTCGACTGGCACAAGAAGGCCGCCGGCCACGACTTCGCGCCGCACGAGGATCCCGGCGTCGCGTCCACCACGAAGATCTACAATTACCTCAAGAAGCACGGCTCGCCGATGGAGGTGATGGGCGCCTCGTTCCGCTCCAAGGGCGAGATCCTGGAACTGGCCGGCTGCGACCTGCTGACCATCGCCCCGAAGCTGCTCGCCGAGCTGCAGAAGTCCGAGGAGCCGGTCACGCGCAAGCTCTCGCCCGAGAAGGCGCAGGAGATGCGCATCGAGAAAGTGGCGACCGACGAGAAGTCCTTCCGCTGGCAGTTCAACGAGGACGCGATGGCGACCGAGAAGACCGCCGAGGGCATCCGCCAGTTCGCGGCCGACTCGGTGAAGCTCGACAAGATGATCGCCGGAATGGTGGCGAAATAAGCGGCCCTTCCAAGACCACGAGGCGGCACGGCTCGCGTGGGCGGGCGTGCCGCCTTTCGTTTTGGCCGCCGCGACGGCGTCGCGTCGAAGGGATGACCGCGGCGGCGGGACTGGTTGACCCGTGCCGACGCCCGGCCGATGAGACGTGATGTCTGACTCCGAACTCCAAATCGAAAAGCTCACCGAAGGCCACGGCCCCGCCGCGCAGAACGGCAAGAAAGTCTCCGTCCACTACACCGGCTGGCTTACCGACGGGAAGAAGTTCGACTCCTCCGTGGACCGCGGGGAGCCTTTCTCCTTCGTCCTCGGCGCGCGGCAGGTGATCGCCGGCTGGGACCAGGGCGTAGCCACGATGAAGGTGGGCGACAAGGTCAAGCTCACCATCCCACCGCACCTCGCCTACGGCCCGCGCGGCTATCCGGGCGCGATCCCGCCCAACGCCACGCTCGTCTTCGAGGTGGAGTTGCTCGGCGTGGGCTGATCCCGCGGGACGGCAACCTTCGCGCGGCGCTGGGGGACTCCCGCCGCGGTGGCCATCGCGGGGGATGGCCCGGGGAACGCGCCATCCACCTCGATTTCCCTGGCGCCCGCCGCGCCGCGGAAGTCATGCGGGCGCCTGCGTTCGGGCGGACGGCGACGAATTGTCTTGCCAACGCGCTGCCAAAGCCGCGTGCTGGCCTCGCGCCCTTTCCGGCGGCGCGCCTTCAACCCCGCTATCCATGCGATCCCCCGCCTTTCCCCACTCTTCTTTGGGGAACGTGCGCCCGGTAGGTCGGGCGTCACATCCGCCGCCACTGGCGGCCGTCGCGGGCGAGCAGTTCGTCGCTCTCGTCGGGGCCGGCGGAGCCAGAGGGATAGAAGCACATCTTGGGCGCGGGGCCGCGCTTGCCGGCCCAGGACTCTTCGATCGGGTCCACGAACTTCCACGCCTCCTCCACCTCGTCGCGCCGGGCGAACAGCGTGGCGTCGCCGCCCATCGCGTCGAGGATCAGGCGCTCATACGCCTCGGGCGAGGGCCGGCCGAAGGAAGAGCCGTATTGGAAGTCCATCTTCACCGGCTCGATGCGCAGCGCACCGCCGGGCAGCTTGGCCTGCATTTTCAACGCCACGCCTTCATCGGGCTGGATGCGGATGACCAGCGAGTTGCCGGATGACTCGCCGTCCTGCCGGTTGAAGAGCACGCCGGGAGCGCGCTTGAACTGGATGGCAATCTCCGCGCCGCTCTTCGGCATCCGCTTGCCGGAGCGCACGTAGAACGGGACGCCGGCCCAGCGCCAGTTGTCCACGAAGACGCGCATCGCCACGAAGGTCTCGGTCATGGACTCCGGGTTCACATTCTTTTCGGTGCGGTAGTCCGGCACCGGCTTGCCCTGGATCGCGCCGGCGGCGTATTGGCCGCGCACCACGTTCTCGTTGACCTCGGCGGAGTCCTTCATCGGGCGCAGGGAGCGCAGCACCTTCACCTTCTCGCCGCGCACGGAATCGGCCGAAAGGTCCGTCGGCGGCTCCATCGCCACGAGGCACAGGAGCTGCGTCAGGTGGTTCTGGATCATGTCGCGCAGCGCGCCGCTGGTCTCGTAATAGCCGGCGCGGCCCTCCACGCCGAGCGTCTCGCCCGCGGTGATCTGGATGTTGTCGATGTAGCGCGAGTTCCAGATGGGCTCGAAGATCGCGTTGGCGAAGCGCAGCACCATGATGTTCTGCGCGGTCTCCTTGCCCAGGAAGTGGTCGATGCGGTAGATGCTCGACTCCGGGAACGTGCCCGCGATCTGCTCGTTGAGCCGGTGCGCGGAGGCCGAGTCGGTGCCGAAGGGCTTCTCCACGATCACGCGCGCCCAACCGCCGTCCTTGCCCTCGTGCAGGCCGAATTTCTTGAGCCGCTCGACGATGATGCCGAACTGATCCGGCGCGACGGACAGGTAGAACAGGCGCCGGCCGCCGGTGCCGTGCTCGCGGTCGATCTGGTCGAGGCGCTCCGCGAGTCGTTTGTAGCCGTCGTCGTCGTGGAACTCGCTCTGATGGTAGCCGATGGTCTGGCCGAAGGAGGCCCACAGCTCGTCCTTCACCGTCTGGCGCGAGAACTTGCGCACGGCGTCTTCCATCTCCTTGCGCCACTCCTCGTCTGTCTTGGGCCGGCGTGCGAAGCCGAGGATCTGCGTCTTGGGCGGCAGGTCGCCGTCGGCGGCGAGATTGTAGAGCGCCGGCAAAAGCTTGCGCATCGTGAGGTCACCCGTGGCCCCGAAGATGACGACGGTGCAGGGCTTGGGCTGCGGCCGGGCCGTGAGGCCCTCGCGGAGAGGATTGGGATCAGACATGGCGGAGAGGATGGAAGGCGAACCGCCGTTATGCGCGCCAAGCCTCGCCTTGGCGAGGAGAAAATTCGGCGCTTGGCCGCTCCCGAGCGCGAAGCACGGACCACGCGAATGGCATGGCTCGCGATCACCGCGTCGAATCCGGCCGATTTGTTCCGCGGCCGAGGCTCATCCGCGCCGCAGCCAGCGCTTCTGGTCGCTCTCGGGCGCGCGACGGCTCTTGGCAGAATCGAAGACGCTCACGCCGCGCTTGGTGCGCGTGGCGCGGGCTAGCTCGGCGTTGGGCGCATAAACGTGGTGCGCGCAGTCGAAGCCCTCGGCGATGCGCACGAGGTCGGCCCACGCCACCACGGCGGGGTCGAACGCGAGGCGCACGACCTCGCGCCCATCGATGAAGGCGGCCTCGGTCGCGACGACGCCGCGGACCTTGGCGAACCGTTCCTCGCCCTCCCAAAAGCAGTCCATGGCAAAGGCCGCGGTGAGCGTCGCGGGCGAGGGATTGGCCGCGGGCCGGAGATGATCGCCCGCCAGCGCGGAGAGCGAGGCGGGCACCGGCCGGCCGGCGGCGCGCAGGGCGCGGGCCATGCGCACGGCGGTTTCCTTTACCGACCACACCTCGTCCTCGCGCGGAATGAGATCCCTGCCGTCCGCGCCGAGGTAGCGGATCACCTGGTAGTTCCACGGCGGCTCGCCGAACCGCTTGAGAATCTCCGCGTCGGGACCGGGCCGATTGTTATAGACGAACACGGGAATGAAATCGTTCTCCGCCGCGCGAACGATCTCGGGGTGCGAAAGCACCTCCGCACCGTATTGGCGGCAGCCGGAGCAGCCCGGGACTTCCTGGAAGAGAAGAAGCACCGGCCGGCCGGTGGACTTGGCTTCGGCCTGCGCGGCGGCAAGATCGCGGTTCCACTGGATCTTGCCGGTTTCGGGATGCGTTTCCTTCGCGCCGAGGAGGTGACCGGCGACAAGCAGCGCAACGAGAGAACAGAAGATTCGCATGCTCGTGGGAGAGCGTGGGCCACACAAAATTCCCGCGCTGGTTCGGAGCCTTCTGTCAGCGGATGGATGAGGGTAGGAGCCGCGCGAGATGCCCCACCTCACGCGCCGGCCCGCGCCACGACGAGGAACTGCTTGCCGACCGTCCACCACAGCCACGGGAGCTTGAGGAAAAGGCGAACCAGCGCCATCGGCACTGGCCGCTGGCGCACCATCGTATAGGGTAGGAATCGGGGAACGCATCGCTCCACGGTGAAGTCGAGCAGTTCCATGCCCTCCTTCAGCGACAGCTCGGTGAGCGGCAGGTAATGGTCCCAGAAGTCCCAATATTCGCCCGCGAGAAACTTCACGTTCGGCCCCAGGCAGATGATCCGGCCGCCGGGCTTCAGGCAGCGGCGCGCCTGCGTGAGCGTGTCGCGCAGGGCTTCCTTTGAGCGAAGGTGCTCGAAGAAGTTCGAGGTGAACACGGCGTCGAGCGAACCATCGGGCAGCGGCCAGGGCTGCGTGCAATCCTGCTCGAAGCAGGTGATCCCCGGCGCGAGGCGGCCAGGCGCGTCCGGGTTCAGGTCCATCGCGTATTTCCGGCCGGCGCCGATGTGGTTGATGAACTCGCCCCAGCCGCAGCCGAGGTCGAGCACCGCCGCATCCGGAGCGATCCAGCGCTGGAAGAACTCGGCCGTGAGCACGCGCCAAACGGCGTCGCGGTATTCATGGGTCTTGCCAAAGCGCAGGGCGTATTCGCGGCGCAGTTCTTCGGGGAGGGAGGACATCGGAGAAAAGGTCTAAGCCTCAAGCATCAAGCTTCAAGGAAGGCGGGCAGGGAGAAAGGCGGAACGCCGCCCGGGCTGGGCGCGCGACCGCCTCGGGAGGATTTGATTCAAGTCGGCAAAGCTTTCTCGCTTTCCCCTTTCGGGACTTCCTTGAGGCCTGAAGCCTGGAGCTTAGACCTTTCCTCCGCCGCCGTCGGCTCGGCCGCCGGCGTTTTCATCGTCCCCGTCGCCTGGGCCACGGGTCGCCGGTAGTCCCCGCGGGAGAAGTATTTCTCCAGCCACACGTAGAGGACGATGAACAGGTAGCGCGAGCCCATCTCGCGCATCTTGAGCTTGGCGACGCCCGTCTTGCGGTTGCGCCAGGTGATCGGCGTGACCTTCCAGGTGTAGCCGCGCACGATTGCCTTGAGCGGCAGCTCGACGGTGAGGTTGAAGTGCGGCGCGAGGAGCGGCCGGCAGCCCTCGATCACCTCGCGGCGGTAGCACTTGAAGGCATTCGTGGTGTCATTCAGGCGGATGTTGAAAAGGATCGCGACGAACCGGTTCGCGATCCGGTTCACCCACAGCTTGAGGCGCGGGTAGTCGAAGACCTTGCCGCCGCGCACGAAGCGCGAGCCGAACGCGCAGTCCCAGCCTTCCTCGATCAGGCGCCAGTATCGCACGAGATCGCCGGCGTCGTCGCTCTCGTCGGCCATCATCACCGCCACGGCATCACCGCGAAAGCGGTCCAGTCCGTAGATCACCGCGCGGCCGAAACCGTGCGGGCCGGGATTGGAAAGGGGCCGCAGCTCGGGAATGCGCGCGGCCAGCTCGTCGAGGATCGGGCGCGTGCGATCCGTGGAGCCATCGTCCACCACGAGCAGCTCGTGCTCGATCTTCTCCGCGGCCAGCGCGGCGTGGACGTGCTCCACGGTGACGGCGATGGAGCCTTCCTCGTCGCGCGCCGGGATCACCACGGAGAGCAGCCGCGGGGGCGGCGCGGACGGGGTGGGGACGAGGACGGTTTGACGGCGAAGCACGGCGAAAGGAGGCGGAGGAATGCTCGCGGAAGGCCCAAAAGGCAAGTCCCGGCCGCCTTCAGCCGCGCGAGAGTTCCAGCCAGCCGGGATGCGCCTCGGCATGCGCGGCGGTTTCCTCGAAGATTTCCCCCAGCGAGACCGCGGGCTTCCAACTCCAGGCTGCGGCGGCGCGCGCGGAGTCCATCAGCATCCACGGGATGTCCAGCGGGCGCGGCGTGCCGTCGGCCGCCACGGGATGATCGAATCCGAAGCGGCCCGCGCACCACGCCGAGAGCTGCGCCAGCGAGAAGGCATGGCTCGCCCCGCCGCCGACGTTCGCCAGCGTAGGCCGCGACGGATCCGCACCGGCGGCGATTTGCCGGGCGAGCAGCGCGGCGAGGTCGCGGGGATGGAGGGCGTCGCGCACCTGCGCGCCGGTCCCGCCAAAGCCGAGGTAGCGCAGCGGGGCGCGGCGCAGCCACGCGTTGATCCAGAACGCCACGATGCCCTGGTCGGCCCGGCCGAACTGGCCCGCGCCGGCGAGCACGCCGCATCGGTTCACGCGCACCGGCAGGCCGAAGGACGCGCCGTATTCGAGCGCCAGCGCCTCGGAGGCGAGCTTCGTGGCGCCGTAGAGCGACACCGGCGCGGCCGTCGAGAACTCCTCCGTCACGCCCGCGTCCGAGACCCCCGGCGGCAACGCGGAACCCGCGCGCAGGCGGAAAGCTGGCACCTCGCCTGAAATCTCGACCGGCAGCGCCGCCAGCGGAGGGATCGAATACACGCGGCTGGTGCTCACGAGCAGGAAGCCGGCGGAATGGCGGCGGCACCACTCGAGCAAGTTCACGGTGCCGAGGAGGTTGTGCTCCACCACCTGCCGCGACGAAGTCGAATCCGCCACGCCGGCGAGCACGCTGGGATTCGCCGCGCAGTCGAGCAGCCAGTCGGCCGCGGGCAGCGCGTCCACGTCGGAAGCGAGCCGGATGTCGCCGTGGAGGAGCGTGACGCCGAGCGCACGCAACGCGGCACGATTCCCCTCCGAGCCCGCGCGCGTGAGCGAGTCGAGGCCGGTGACGCGGAGGTTTTCGGTGGATTCGAGGAGCGCGCGGATCAGCGCGCGGCCGACGAAGCCGCAGGCGCCGGTGACAAGGAGGTGCATGGTGGGCCGCGAAGGAGGCGCGGCCGGGCGCCGCATTCAACGAAATTCCGTCCGTGGCTCCGGCCCGGCCGCAAGCCGCTGAAAGGCGGGGTCGCCGCGCAGAGGATCCCACTCGGGCGAGAGCCGCAGGTCCTGAACGGAAAGATACGCGGTGTTCGGGATCGTGAGCAGCCGCGCCAGCAGCGGCACGGCGGCGTCGGCATCGCCCAATTGCGCGAGGATCAGCGCGTGGCGCGCGGCGATCTTCGGGCCGTCGAGGGCATCCGCTGGCTCCGGCGAAAGCTCCGTCGCCAGCTTGCCCTCGCGCCGGGCCTCGTCCGCGCGGCCGAGCAGCGC
>CALMOL010000517.1 GCA_937871685.1 uncultured Verrucomicrobiota bacterium | reverse complement strand
CCTCCCCCGGATGCGAGGCGGCGCACGTTTTTTCCACCCTCGACCCGACGACGCCCCTTTATGGCCGCCCGCACCGCGATCACCGATCCCTACGCCATCTACGAAGACCCCGCCTTTGACATCGCCCGCAAGCAGTTCGCCGCGATCTCTCAGCACCTGAACATCCCGGCTGACGAGGGAGACCGCCTCCTCCTTCCCAAGCGCGCCATCACGGTATCGGTGCCCGTCCACCTCGACGACGACTCCACCGCCGTCTTCACCGGATACCGCGTGCAGCACCACCTCACGATGGGACCGACCAAAGGAGGCACCCGCTTCGCCCCCAACCTCACCCTCGGCGAAACGGCCGCGCTCTCCATCTGGATGTCCTGGAAGTGCGCGCTCGCCAACCTCCCCTACGGCGGCGCCAAGGGCGGCGTGTGCTGCGACCCGCGCAAGCTTTCCCTGCGCGAGCTGGAGGGCGTTTCCCGCCGCTACATGCAGGAGATGATTCCTTTCGTCGGCCCCCACACCGACGTGATGGGTCCCGACATGGGCACCGGCGAGCAGGTCATGGCCTGGTTCATGGACACCTACTCGATGTATGTGGGCCACTCGGTGAACGCCATCGTCACGGGTAAGCCCACCTACCTCGGCGGCTCCGTGGGCCGCAAGGAATCGACCGGCCGCGGCGTGGCGTTTCTGGCCGAGCGCGCGCTCGACGTGCTCAAGATCGACCCCACCGGCAAGACCGTGATCGTGCAGGGTTTCGGTAACGTCGGCTCCATCGCCGCGGCCTCGCTCTACTACAAGACGCAGATGAAGATCACGGGCATCTCGGACCACACCTGCGCGTTCTACGACGCGAAGGGTCTGCCCTTCGAAAAGTTCGAGAAGCACATGGAGTCCAACCGCGACCTGTCGAACTTCGACGGCGCGCCGCGCATCGATCCCGGCGAGATGATCCTCCAGCCCTGCGAGGTGCTCATTCCCGCGGCCGTGGAGGCCGTGATCGACGGCGACAACGCCGGCCGCCTCCAGTGCCGCGTGCTGGCCGAGGGCGCCAACGGCCCCACCACGCCGGCAGCCGACGCCATCCTCGACCAGCGGTGGGACGAGATTTTCGTGGTGCCGGACATCCTGTGCAACGCCGGCGGCGTGATCGTCTCCTACTTTGAGTGGGTGCAGGACCTCCAGTCGCTCTTCTGGAACGAGTCGGAGGTGGCCGACAAGCTCTTCCGCATCCTCGACGCCTCGTTCCAGCAGGTGGTGCGGCGCGCGAAGGCCGAAAAGATCTCGCATCGCCTCGCCGCCCTGGCCATCGCCGTGGAGCGCGTGCGCAAGGCGAAGAACACGCGCGGCCTTTTCCCGTGACGCCCCACGGCGTCTTCGTGACCGGCACCGACACCGGCGTGGGCAAAACCCGCGTCGCCTCCGCCCTCGTCCGCCTGCTGCGCACGGCGGGGCACGACGCGGTTGGCTTCAAGCCGATCGTGTGCGGCGATTCCGGCGATGCGGATGCGCTTCACCTCGCCTCCGGCGGCGACGCGGTGGTGTCCAGGCACGAGGTAAACCCGCTCTGGCTGCGCCCGCCGGCCGCGCCGTATGCGGCCGCCGCCATCGAGGGCCGGCCGGTGGATCTCGCGACCATCCGCGACGCTTGGCGCTCGCTTGCGACTCGCCACGCCTTCGTGGTGGTCGAGGGCGCGGGCGGCTGGCGCGTGCCCGTCCTGCGCGACCATGGCATGGACGATTTGGCCGCCGAGATGAGCCTGCCGGTGCTGATCGTGGTCGCGAATCGCCTCGGCTGCTTGAACCATGCGTTGCTCACGCTCGACGCCGTGCGCGCGCGGCGCCTCCCCTGCCCTGGCTTCGTCCTGAATCATCCCGCCCCGCCTGGGTCTGATGAAGACCTGCCTGCCCAGGCGACGAACCGTGCCGTGCTGGAGGACGTGAGCGGCCTTCCCGTGCTCGCCGAGCTGGCGCACGACGCGGACGACGCGGCGCTGGCGGCGGTATTAAAATCGCTGCTTCCACGCCGCGCCGTCCAGTTGTAGAGGCGGCGCCGGCCGCGCAGCGGACGTGCCGCCTCAAGCTTCCTCTCCAGGTGGCCGCTGCTCTCGCGGCCTGCAAACCGCGGCCACCCGGGAGGATTCTCCAGGCGGCACGTCCGCCGCGCGGACAGAGCCGCCTCTACAACTGGGACGGCGCGCGCCGGTCGGATCGTTCCTCGCGCCGCGGGGCGTTCCCGTGTTCCTTCCGCCTATGCCCGCCGACCCGGCCCCCGCTCCCGCTGCCGCGGCGCCAGCGCCGGCGCGCCCGCTGTGCGTGGACCTCGATGGCACGCTGCTGCGCGGCGACACGTTCTGGGAGCAGGTTGCCTTGCTTCTCCGCGCCGATCCGTTGCGCTTTCCGCTCCGCCTCGCTTGGTGGACCCTCCGCGGCAAGGCGCACGTCAAGGAACGACTCGCCATCCTGCCGCTGCCGCCGGGCGAATCGCTTGCCGTGGACGACGCCACGCTCGCTGGGCTCCGCGCCGAGCACGCCGCCGGCCGGCGCATCGAGCTGGTGACCGGCACCCACCGCGCCGCGGCCGCGCTCGCCGCCCGACGCCTTGGCATTCCGTTCGACGCCGTGCTGTCCTCCGACGAGAAGACCAACCTCACTTCTCGTCGCAAGGCCGCGCTGCTCGTCTCGCGCCACGGCGAGCGCGGCTTCGACTACGCGGGCAATTCTTCCGCCGATCTTGCCGTGTGGGCCGCCGCCGGGCGCGCGGTGGCCGTGAACGTGCGCCCGGCCGTGCTCGCCCGCCTCCGGGCCACGCACCCGGACGTGAAGGTGCATTCCACGCTGCCGCCCACGGCTCCGGTCATCCTCCGCCAGCTTCGGCCGCACCAGTGGGTGAAGAACCTGCTCGTCTTCCTGCCGCTGCTCCTCGCCCACCGGCTGGGCGACGGCGCGGCGTGGCTGGCCTCGGCGGGCGCGTTCGCGTCGTTCTGCCTGCTCGCCTCGGCTGCCTACGCGCTGAACGATTTGCTTGATGTGGCCGCCGATCGCGCACACCCGGAGAAAAGGCTCCGGCCTTTGCCGGCCGGGGAGATCGCCCCCGCCGCCGTGGCGGTGCTGGCGGTGGTCCTGCCCCTCCTTGGCTTTGTGCCGGGGTGGTTTCTGCCGGGGCGGTTTGCGCTGGGAATGCTCGCCTATTTCGCCGGCACCGTCGCCTACTCGCTATGGGCGAAGCGTCTCGCCGGGGCCGACGTGATCGTGCTCACCGGCCTCTACACGCTGCGCATCCTCGCGGGCGGCTGGGCAACGGGGATCTTCGTCTCGCCCTTCCTGCTCTCGTTCTCCGTCTTTTTCTTTTTGTCCCTCTCGCTCGTAAAGCGCCACGGCGAACTTCTTCTCTTGGCCGCGCCTTCCTCAGCCCTCAATCCTCAAGCCTCAACTTCCGCCCCTCTCCCTAGCCGCGGCTACCTGGCGGCTGACCTCGACCTTGTGCGCTCCTTTGGCACGTCGAGCGCCTACGTCTCCGTGCTGGTGCTGGTGCTTTACCTCCAGAGCGAAATCGTGGCTCGGCTCTATCCAAGACCCGAGTGGCTGTGGCTGCTCGGGCCCCTGCTCGCCTTCTGGTTCCACCGGGTCTGGTTTGCCTCGGCACGCGGTCTGATTCCCGGCGATCCGATTCCGTTTGTCCTGCGCGATCGCGCCAGCTGGGTCGTCGCGGGCCTCGCGGGCGGGATGTTGCTGGCGGCGGCCCGCGCTTGACCGATCATTATTTCTTGAGTTCGCCGTAGCCCGCCATCGCGCGGCCGGCGTAGGGATTTCCCGGCTCTTTGGTCGTCTGCACCCAATTGTCAGGGGAAGTGAAGCCACCGGTGAAGACGTAGTAACCCTCGACGTTCTCGCAAAGCGCCGCGGCGGCGGTGGAAAGCTCGCGGAAGGCGGCGCGCGCCCCATCGAGACGAGAGAGCTGCTCGAGCGCCTTCGCCGCGTTCAGGGCCTTCGTGTCCCAGATGGGCGAGATGCCTGGCACCTCCATGGCCTTGCGCAGCCTCTCGGCCGCGAGCCGGACGCGCCGAAGGTCGTCCTGCGCGAGCGCGGCGCGGACGTCGTCATACTGCTTCATGATTGCCTTGTCGGTTTCGCCGAGCGGCTTCCCGGTCTTGGGCTTGCCGTCGCCGCCGCATGCCGCCAGCGCAAGCGCCAGCGCGGCCGCGACCCCGGGCAGGACATGGCGAAGGAATTGGAAGACAACGCGGGGGAACATGGAACGCGCACCACAGCACGGGGCTGACGCCGTGAAAAGTGAGAAGTGAAAGGTGAGAAGTGGTGGCGAGCGTGACCGGCAGGCCAAATCCGGCGGCTTCCCCTTGCCCGCTGGGCATTCCACCCGCGCCTCGCTCCCGGGCGTGGCG
>CALMOL010000516.1 GCA_937871685.1 uncultured Verrucomicrobiota bacterium | reverse complement strand
GCCTCCCACCGGCCGGCACGGGGCCGCGCGGCGAAAGCCAGCGCCGTGGCAAAGCGATCACGCGTGCCGGCCAATTGGTCGAGCCGCATCGCCGCCTGCGCGGAACTTGGCGCGCGCAGGGCCGCCCAGGCCGCCGTTCCGGCGATCCAGACCACCAGGGCGACGAGCGCCGCCCCCGGCTGCCACGGCGGCAGTCCGCGCAAGAAATTCCCCCCGCCCCACGCCAGCAGCCCCAGCGCCGCGACAAGCAGCATCCTCCAGCCGGCCGCGAGCAACTCGGCCCGCGTGAAGCGCCCCCGCGCTTCGCTCAGCTTGGCTGTCACGACCGGCGGCAACTCCAGCCCGGCCCGATCCGCGGAAGGAGGAGAAGCGATGGCCGGCATGCGCGCGGAACTCACCGCGGCCTTTCCCCGGAAGCAAACCGAATTCCCGGCAGCGACCCACGGCGATCATTGGACGATTGCTCCACTCGCCCTAGCTGTCTCGCTGCGCTCGGCTCACCATTCACGATTCACGATCTACTCGGCTCCCCGCCGCCCGCCCCATGTTCCGCGACCTCGCCCGCACGCTTCTCCACGAGTCCACCATCCTCGCCCGCCTGGACGAGATCGCCGCGCGGATCACGGACGACTACCGCGGCAAGGACCTCACGGTGATCGCGGTGCTCAACGGCTCCTTCATGTTCATGGGCGACCTCCTGCGCCGCATCCCGCTGCCGCTGCGCGTGGACTGCGTGTCGGTGGCTTCCTACCACGGCGGCACCGAGAGCAGCGGCCGCGTGACCTTCGACCAAATCTCCCTCCCCGACGTGGCCGGCCGCCACGCCCTGATTCTCGACGACATCCTCGACTCCGGCCTCACGCTGGAGGCCGTCGCCGCCAAGCTCGGCGGCCTCGGCGCGCTCTCGGTGAAGACCTGCGTGCTCCTGCGCAAGCGCAAGGAGCGCACCGTGGCCATCGACGCCGACTACGTCGGCTTCGACATCGGCGACGAGTTCGTGGTCGGCTACGGCCTCGATTTCCAGGAAAAATACCGCAACCTTCCCTGCATCGCCGTGCTTCACCCCGACGTGATTCGCGCCGGCTTGGATGCGCCCGCGGGAGCGTCGCCCGAGGAAGTTCCCAGCCCATCCTGACCGCCATGTCCGTGACCGTCGAATACTACTCGCGCCTGCGCGACGCGGCCGGCCTCGCCGAGGAGGCCTGGGAATGCGCCGCGGGCGAAACGCTTGGCGCCCTGCTGGCGCGTGTCTTCGCACGCCATCCCGCGCTGGCCGAATGGGACGCCCACCTGCTGCTCGCCGTGAACGACGAATACGCCGCCCGTGATCACGCCCTCGCCGAGAGTGACGTGGTCAGCGTGATGCCGCCGGTGCAGGGCGGCTGAGGCCCGAGGTAAACCACAGATTTACGCAGATTAAAGGAGATTAAGGAAAACCGGGTCGAGCGTCGGTGTGCAGGTCGCCTTCTCCAAGGCTCGACTTGGGAATCCGCGCGCGGTCCAGTCACCCTTAATCTCCTTTAATCTGCGTAAATCTGTGGCTTCCCCCCGTCTGCCGCGTCCACCGGCCTGACAACACGCGCCCTGCCTTTACCGTGCGCGCCTCATGTCCGCCTCCGCGCCGCCCGCCCTTTCTCCCCTGTCCTTGGCGGCCCGCACGGCTCGCCCCCGCGCCGTGGTGATCGGCTCGGGCTTCGGCGGGATCGCCTCCGCCATCCGCCTCCAGGCGCGCGGCTACGCGGTGGACCTGCTGGAGATGCGCGACCGCCCCGGCGGCCGGGCCTACGTTTATGAGCAGGACGGCTTCACCTTCGACGCCGGCCCCACCATCATCACCGCGCCGTTCCTGCTGGAGGAACTCTTCGCGCTCAACGGCGAGCGCATGGAAGACCACGTCCGCATCGTGGAGTGCCGGCCGTATTACCGCATCGTCTTCCACGATGGCCGCGCCTTCGAATACACGGGCGACGAGGCCGAGATCCTCGCCGAAATCGACAAGTTCAATCCCGCCGACAAGGCCGCTTACCACGGCTTCGTCGCACGCTCGCGGGCTATCTTCGACCGCGCCTTCACCGACCTCGCCGACCGGCCGTTCTCCTCGCTGTGGGACATGGCGAAGATCGCGCCGGACCTCGCGCGGCTGCGCGCCGACCAAAGCGTTTATCGGCTCACCTCCGGTTTCTTCCAGGACCCGGCGCTGCGGCAGGTGTTCTCGTTCCACCCGCTGCTCATCGGCGGCAACCCGTTCCAGTCCTCGTCGATCTACTCGATGATCCACTACCTCGAGCGAAAGTGGGGCGTCCACTCCGCGCTCGGCGGCACGGGCGCGATCGTGCGGGCGCTGATCGGATTATTCGAGCGTATGGGCGGCCGGCTGCACCTCGATTGCCGCGCCGAGGAAATCACCGTGGAGGATCACGAGGTCACCGGCGTGCGCGTCGCGGACGGCCGGCATTTCCCGGCGCGCGTGGTCGTCTCCAACGGAGACGTGGCCAACACCTACCGGAAGCTCGTCGCTCCGCGCTGGCGTCACAAGTGGACCGACCGCCGCCTGGAAAAGATGCGCTACTCGATGGGCCTGTTCGTCCTCTACTTCGGCACCAACCGCACCTACGAGCACCTCGCCCACCACACCATTGTGCTCGGGCCGCGCTACGAGGAATTGCTCGCCGACATCTTCAAGAAAAAGCACCTCGCGGAGGATTTCTCGCTCTACCTCCACGCGCCGACGCGCACCGATCCCTCGCTCGCGCCGCCCGGTCACGAATGCTTCTACGTCCTCTCGCCCGTGCCGAATCTCCTCGGCGGCCAGGACTGGGAATCCATCAAGGATCGCTACGCCGACGCCATCCTCGCCTCGCTGGAAATCCCGTCGCTCTGCCCGGACCTGCGCAAGCACATCGTCACGAAGCGCATCATGACCCCGCTCGACTTCGAGCGCGACCTCGACGCCTGGGCCGGCAGCGCCTTCCAGTTCGAGCCCATCCTCACGCAGAGCGCGTGGTTCCGCCCGCACAACGCAAGCGAGGACGTGCGCGGCCTCTACTTCGCCGGCGCCGGCACCCACCCCGGCGCGGGCGTGCCCGGCGTGCTGTCGAGCGCCAAGGTGCTCGACCGCGTGGTCCCCGCCGCGGCGGAGCTGCCGGCGTGACAAGGCGAGGACGAAGCCATAGACTTGTCCCATGCTGACTGAATACCTCGATGCCGCCATGCGGGCGGCGCGCTACGAGATCATGGAGGACGGAAGGTTCTTCGGCGAGATTTCGAAGTGCCGCGGCACGCTTGGGGAGGGAGACACGCTGGAAAAATGCCGCCAGGATCTTCGCGGGTCGCTGGAAGGCTGGGTGATCGGTGGTTTTCGAAGCGGGCATCGTCTGCCGGTGATCGAAGGGATCGACATGAATCCTCCCCGCTCGCGCCGCAAAGCGCCCGAGCTTGCCCATGCCTGAGGCCAGAAGCGCCGCGATTCATCGACCGCGGGAGACCATCCATGCCCAAGCCGATCAAACGCCGTGAACTGATCCGGCGGTTAGCGCGCCTCGGCTGGAGAGGGCCGTTCAGCGGTGGCTCTCATCAGCACATGGAGAAGGGGGAGCGTCGCCAGACCATCCCCAATCCGCATGGCAGCGGCGACGTGGATTGGACAATGGTCAAGCGAATGCTCCGGCAAGCGGAGATTGATCCCGCGGAATGGGACCAACTCGGCCGATGAGCGCCGCTTCATCCGACGCCCTCGCCGCCTCGCACGCGCACTGCCGGGCGGCCACGCGACACCACGCGAAGAGCTTTTTCTTTTCGTCGTTCGCTCTGCCGCGGGAAAAGAAACAGGCGGCCTACGCGGTCTATGCGTTTTGCCGGCACGCGGACGACCTCGTGGACAACGCGGTCTCGACGGACGGCCTCGACCAAGTCCTCGCCCAACTCGGCGAGGATTTCGACGCCATCGTGGCCGGCGGGCGGCTAGACCTCCCCTTCGCGCCGGCCTTCGCGTGGGCGGTGAAGCGATACGGCATCGAGCGCGAGCCATTTCTCGATCTCCTGCGAGGCGTCGGGATGGACCTTGGCCCGGTGTCGATCCCCGACTGGCCGGCGTTGCGCGACTACTGCTACCACGTGGCGTCCACGGTGGGCCTGATGATGGCGCGCATCTTTGAGCTGCGCGACGAGCGCGGCCGCGAGCGCGCCATCGAGCTGGGCATCGCCATGCAGCTCACGAACATCTGCCGCGACATCGGCGAGGACTGGCGCAACGGCGGCCGCGTGTATCTCCCCGCCACCGAGCTGCGCGAGCACGGCGTGGACCTCGCCGCCGAAATGTCCCATCCCGCCGAGCCCAGCGCTGCCTTCGTCGCGCTGATGCGCTTCCAGATCGCCCGCGCGCGCGATTTCTACACCCGCAGCGAGGCCGGCATCCCGCTCCTCGCCGACGACGGCTCGCAATACACCGTCTGGCTGATGCGCGAGGTCTATGCCGGCATCCTCGACGAGATCGAGCGCGCCGCCTACCGCGTCCTCGACCGCCGCGTTTCTACGACGACCACCCGAAAGCTCGCCCTCGCGTGGCGGGCACGGTGGCGGAAGGGGAAGCAGAGTGAATCGTGAATGGTGAATAGTTTCGTCTAGGCCGCGCTGGTGCGCGGCGAATGAAGAAAGCAGGCCGAGCCACCTCTCCACGATTCACCATTCACGATTCACCTCGGTCCCATGCTCCCCTCCCGCCGCCGTCCCTTCGCCAATGCGATGATCGGCCGGATCATCGCGCGGGCGGTGCGAAAGGCGTTTCACGCCGTGCTCGTCGGCGGGCGCGAGCACCTCGCCGCGCTCGACGACGCCCGGCCGCTCGTCGTCGCGGCGAACCACACGAATTGGTGGGACGGCTTCGTCCTGCACGCGCTGCACCACCGGGAGCCGATGCTCGCGCGGCGCGAGTTCTACCTGCCGATGGACGCGAAGAATCTGCGCCGCTACTTCTTCTTCCCGTGGCTCGGCGTGTTCGGCGTGGACCTCGACAACCCAGCCGGTGCCGCCGCCGGCCTGCGCCACGCGGTGCGCCTCCTGCGGGGACGACCGGACCGGGCCGCCTGGTTCTTCGCGCAGGGCGTGCTGCTGCCCCCGCGGCGTCCGGTCATCGCGCAGCCCGGCGCGCCGTTCCTCGCCCGCACGACCGGCGCGCACCTGCTGCCGGCCATCCTGCGCTACGAATGGCTGCGCGAGTCCCGCGCGACGATCTTCATCCGCTTTGGTCCGCCGCTGCCGGCCGGCGCGGACGCGAAGGCGCTTGCCGCGGCGATGAACGCGCTCGCGACCGAGACGGATATCGCCATCGATGAAGCTGGCGCAGCCGCTGCTGACCTGACTCCGCTCTTCCCGCCGCGCGTCTCGATGAACCGCCGCTGGGAACGCCTGCTGCACCGACTGCGCGGCGGAAGCGGAGAATTCGACGCGCAGAACTGACGGGCAAGAAGGGCCGAAGATTCAAACGCTTGGTGTGAATCAAAGTCTCGCCAGCGGGTGCGCTCGGCGCGCTGGGGGCGGTCGCGACTGGGACCGCTGGCATCCTTGCCGGCCGGGATCCTCCCGGGCATCTGACTTCTCCCCCTTCGGACTTCGGCGGGCCGCAGAAGGCAACGAGTCCGTCCAAAGGCCCGAGAATCCAGGTGCCCGGAAGAACCCTGCCGGCAGAGCCGAGCGCAGCGAGACAGCCAGGGTGGAGGAGGCAAATGCCAGCGGTCCCAGGAGCGACCACATTGGGCACAAGTGAAAGCACACCTTGTCCGCGAGGCCTGGCGTTGGCGTGCGAAGCGAGAGGTTGAGGTGCCTCCGGTTGGACCACACCCAATTCATCGCCTCACACCAAGCGTCCAAGCCTCAAGCTTCAAAGAAGGCCTAAAAGACGGCGTGGACAAAGCAGAGAGAAACTCAGGCCTCGGACCTTTCCGCTTTTCCATCTTCTTCCTTCCCTGAAGCTTGAGGCTTGAATCTTGGTTCTTCCCTTGCCCTCCTCTTCCATCTCGCCGTCACCCTGACGCTCGTCTGGGTGCTGTTGAACATTCTGCTGAATCTCCTCGTCTTTCGCGCCCCGCGCCGCGGCCGTTGGCGGGAAGAGCGCGACGGACCCGCGCCGCTCGTCTCGGTGCTGATCCCCGCGCGCAACGAGGAGCTGCGCCTGCCGCGCTGCCTCGACTCGCTTCTCGCTCAGAACTACCCAAACCTGGAGTTGGTCGTCCTCGATGACCATTCCACCGATGCCACCGCTCGCGTCGCGCTCGAGCGCGGCTTCGCGGAAGGCGAGGAAAATGCCCCACGTCGCCTGCTCCCGGGCGCCGAGCTCCCCGCCGGTTGGACCGGCAAGGGCTGGGCCTGCTGGCAGCTCGCCCAGGCCGCGCGCGGCGAGTGGCTGCTCATGACCGACGCCGACACCACGCATGCGCCCGACGCCGTGTCGGCCACCGTGCGCCACGCGCACTCCACCCGCGCCGATCTCCTCTCCGCCTGGCCCGCGCAGGAAACGAAGACGTGGGGCGAGAAGCTCGTCGTCCCGCTGGTCCACCTGCTCGTGGTCGGCTTCCTGCCGCACGCGATGTTCCGCTGGCTGCAAGACCGCCCCGCAATCGCGCGCCGCCTTCCGGCGTCGTTGCGCGCGAGCTTCGGCGGCGCGAACGGCCAGTTCCTCCTTTTCCGACGCGAGGCCTACTTCGCCGTCGGCGGCCACGAGGCCGTGCGCGACCACCTCGTCGAGGACATCGCCCTGGCCCGCCGCGTGTGCGCGCGGATGGGCGAGGGCATGCGCCTCATCAACTGCGACGGCTCCCGGCTCGTCTCGTGCCGGATGTATGAGTCGTTCGCCGGCGTGTGGGAGGGCTTCACGAAGAACGCCCGCGCCGCCTTCCGCACCGCGGGCGAGTTCTGGGGGTTCGGCGTGATGTTTCTCTCGTGCTTCCTCGTGCCCTGCTTGCTCCTGCCCTTCCCCGGCGAGATGGGCCGCTGGTGGACGTGGGCGCTGGGCGAGGCCGCGCTGGTGATGCTGATCCGCGGGGCGCTCACGGCGCGCTTCCGCACCTCCTGGCTCGGGTGCCTGCTGCATCCCGTGGGCTTCGCCATCGCCGTGCTCATCGGCCTGAATTCCGCGCGGAAATCCTTCCGCCGCGGCGTGACGTGGAAAGGCCGCACTTACCGCGTCGAGCCGGAGCGTCCGTGAGATGATCGACCGCGGGTGATGGATGCGAGCTTCTCAGGAGGTCAGGAAGACAGGAGGACAGAAGAGGGAGGAATACGTAGTCGAATCAGTCGGCCGAAAGTTCCCTCCCCTCCTGCCTTCCTGTTCCTCCTGTCCTCCTGTTAAATTGATTGGCGCGCCGCCTGTCCTGCGGCTCTCGCATTCGCGGGCGACCAGGATCTATCGTTCCGCCTTCTCATCCTCGCCTGGCTTGGTGACTTCGCCCGCGTCGCCCACGGTGCAAGCACCGAGCTGAAACAGCGCGAGACGGTCGCAGCCCTCGACCAGGAACTCCTCCGTCCCCGCGTCGCCCCGAGCGAAGAAGCGCACCTTCCCGCGGCCCTCGCCGCGCGCGAGCTGGGCGGCGCGCAGGCCCTTCGTCGCGGAAACGGTGCGCAGGCGCAGTCCCTCCGCGGTCGCGAGGTGCGCGCCCTTCTCGTCGGTCACGGCGCGCAACGTGGCCGCCGCGCCGGCGGCGCGCTTCTTCGCGTCCAAGCCGCTTGGCGCCAGCTCCACGCGGAGCGTCGCCGCGGCGTCCGCCGGCTCCGCTCGCTCGGCCGGCCGGGCGAAGGTCCGCGACCAGAGCGTCTTGCCCTCGGTCTCCTCGTCTCCCGGCGCGGGCGCCTTCAAGAGCCGCACGCTTTCTCCCGCCCCGTCCGCGCTCGACTGCCAGATGAGCAGGCCCGCCGGCCCCCGACGCTCGATGCTCCCGCGCGTTTCCGCTCCCGTGGCCTTTCGCTCGCCCTGCGCCTGCGCCACCGCCTCTTCCGCGTCCGAAGTGGCCTCCGAGACCGGGACCCCGTCCGCGAGTCGCCAAGCGAAGCGTTCCCCGCCGCCACTCAGCACGGCTAGGTCCGCGGTGGCCGCCAGCACCCACGGATCGGATTCCGGCGAGGCCGCGGACTTCTCAGCTCGCGCCGCGGCCGCCCGGCCGGCAACGGGCGAATGCCAGCGCAGTTTCCACTCGGCGCCGCCCGCGGGGGAAGCCGCGTAACAGGCGACTTCCGTGTGTCCGTCAACGAGTCGAAGAAGGAACAATCCACCACCGTCCGCCGTCTGGGCCAAGTCCAGCACGCGCGCCACGCGCAACGCCGGGTCATCCTTCACCCATTCGTTGCCTCCGCCGCCCGCCGCCACTCCCGAAACCTTCAGCGGCGGGATCGCCACGCCGCGCAGCGTATAGCGCCCGTTCGGCACGCGCTTCCCGCCGTCGCCCTTCAAGTCCCAGCGCGTCACGAAGCCATTCATCCCCGCGGAAAACGACGACTCCGGCGCCGCCTCCGCCAAGCGCCGCACGAGCTTCCCGCCCGCGTCGAACACGCCGATGGAATAGCGCGCCTTCTCGTCCGTCGAGGGCGGCGGCACCCACTGGAACACCGCCTCGCCCGCCCCCAGCCCCCCCCCCCAAGGCCCGCACACGGCCTCGGCTAGCC
>CALMOL010000515.1:314-2165 GCA_937871685.1 uncultured Verrucomicrobiota bacterium | reverse complement strand
CTTCATCATGGTTCGCCTCGTCGGCGCGGCGGCCCCGGCGCTCGCCGGAAGCGCGGGGGCCGAGCCACCGGCGGGGCGCACGGCCGCGATGCTGGCCGAGGGCGCGCGCGCCTGGCGCGAGGAATTGGAGCGCGGCCTGCTGGCTCCCGTCATCGCTATCACCGATCCGCTGTCACCGGCCGCCTACGCGCGCGCCGAGCGGATCGGTCGCGTCCTGTCCCAGCCGGCCGCGCTGCGTCGCTTCTTTGAGTCGCCCGCCGCCCGCGATCTGACCAACGACCCGCGCCTCCGTGCGACCCTGGAGGACCCCGAAGTCTCCCGCCTGATTTCTGCGCGCGATTTTCAATCGCTCGCGCGCCATCCGCGCGTCGTCGCCCTCATCGATGATCCCGCCACGCAAGCCAAGTGGCGCTCTTTCGACCTCGACGCCGCCCTCGCCTTCGCGCTGGAGGAAACCGGCAGCGCCAAGCCGGCCGCGCCCTGAGCGCGGACGCCCCAGCGCGCTTGGCGGAAACGCCGGGGCCGATAAGCTTGCGACCCGAGCCATGACCGAGATCGAAATCTACGATGGGGTCATCACCAACGGCGCCGCCGACTTCGCTTTCGTCGTGGACGCTCTTCGGCAACGTCGCGCCCGCTGGTGCGTCGTCGGGGGGGCTTGGCGACGAACACCTACGCGTCGCCCATCTACTCCGCCGACGTGGAACTGGTGGTGATCGCCGAGGACCTCGGTCTGGTGCTCGATGATCTGCGCGCGGTGGGATTCCGCATGGAGGAGCTTCCTGTTTCCGTGAACGCGCAACGGTCGGCCGACCACGGCGCAGGCGCGGACCACAATCTCGTCGTGCAGTTCATGCGACCGAAACTCCATCAACCTTTTGTGGAACGATCCACCTTGCGCCCGATCTTCGGCCTCGAAGTGCCGGTCGCCTCGCTGGCGGATGTCGTGCAGGGACTGCTCTGGACTTACGGCGACTCAACGCGGCGGGAGTCGAGGCGCGCCAAGGACCAGCTGGATCTCCTGCGATTAGCCGAGGTGCGACCAGCCGAGGTCGAGCCGCTGCTGCCGCCCGATCTGCGCGCCGAAGCCATCGCCAACCGAACTTCCCGCCTCCAGCAGCCAAGCGACGGCTGGGACGACTGACCGCTCCCCGCTTGCGCCGGCCGGCTTCCGCCGGCTTGCTGGGCCATGTCCTTTCAAGCCGCCATCGGCCTCGAAGTCCACGTCCAGCTCGCCACGCGCTCGAAGATGTTCTGCGCCTGCGCCACCGGCTTCGGCGCGCCGCCGAACTCCCTCGTCTGCCCCACCTGCCTCGGCCTGCCGGGTGCCCTGCCGGTCATGAACGCCGAGGCCCTGCGCCTCACCGTGATCACGGGACTCCTCTTCGGCTGCGCCATCGCCGAGCGCTGCCGCTGGGACCGGAAGCAATACTTCTACCCGGACATGCCGAAGAACTACCAGATCTCCCAATACGACCAGCCCATCTGCGCCGGCGGCGTCGTGGACCTCCACCCGCTCGCCTACCCGAAGGACGCCCAAAAAGCCCTCGCCGCCGCCGGCACCGCCGACCGCTCCGTCCGCCTCACCCGCATCCACCTCGAGGAAGACGTGGCCAAGAGCTTCCACTTCGAGGGCTCCTCCGGCATCGACTTCAACCGCGCCGGCACCCCCCTCCTCGAAATGGTCACCGAGCCCGACATGACCACGCCCGAGGAAGCCTTCGCCTTCCTCTCCGTCGTGCGCCAAACCCTCTCCCAGGCCGGCGTCTCCGGCGCCGACATGGAGAAGGGCCAGCTCCGCTGCGATTGCAACGTCTCCGTCCGCCCCGCCGGCCAGGCGCAGCTCGGCAC
>CALMOL010000515.1:0-304 GCA_937871685.1 uncultured Verrucomicrobiota bacterium | reverse complement strand
GATCGAGATCAAGAACCTCAACTCCATCTCCGGCGTCCGCCGCGCCCTCGCCCACGAGATTGCCCGCCAATCCGCCGAGCTCGCCGCCGGCCGCCTCCTGCGCCAGGAAACCCGCGGCTGGGACGACGCCTCCGGCCGCACCTACCTGATGCGCACCAAGGAAGTCGCCGCCGACTACCGCTACTTCCCCGATCCCGACCTGCCGCCGGTCGAGACCGCCGGCCTCGTTGCCGCGGCGCGCGCCGAGTTGCCCGAAACGCCGTCCCAGCGCCGAGCGCGCTACGCCGCCGCGTTTGGCCTCGGC
>CALMOL010000514.1:2380-5679 GCA_937871685.1 uncultured Verrucomicrobiota bacterium | reverse complement strand
CAAGAGGTGGCGGCGCTCCGCTTCGCCCAGGGGCTGCAGGAGGGGGGCATACTCGCTTTGGAGCGCCTGCGAGGCGGTGTCGAGGGCGTGCCACTTCTCGGCGGTTGCGAGGATGGGCGCGTGGCTGGCGCGCGCGATGGTCTTGGGGTTCTGTTTCATGGGACTGGGTCCTTTCTGGTGCTGACGCACTGAGCCGCGGGGACTGGCGTGGTGATCGTTCCCAGGAACCAATGCCGCGGGGCCACTGGCTTCGGGGAAGCGCCGCCCATGGGGTGGCACGCGGGAAGTCTCTTCGGGCCGGATACCAAAAGCTGTCCTAGCTGGGATTTTTTCGGAAACTTTCTTCGTCCTTTTCCGACCAGGCCCACCGCGCCCCAGAACGGCCACCCGATGCCGAGCCTCTGCCCGGGAAGAGCCCCATGCCCCCAGCGGCCTAAAGCCATCCCACTCGCTCCAGCGAGCGACCCCGGCCATGCGGTGGGCATTCTCATCCTTCCGGTCAAAGGTGGCGCTCCCCAGAAGCGATTCGCCCACGCAAGCGCGTCCCACCGCCCGCGAAGACTTGGCGCGACGCTTCGGCCACTTGGCGCAAGTGTCCGGTCACTTGGCGCGACTCTCCGATCACTTCGGCCAAGTCATCGATGACTTCGGCCAAGTCATCGATGACTTCGCGTGACTCTCCGCTCACTTCGGCCAAGTCATCGCTGACTTGGCGCCACTCTCGGATGACTTCGCGGAAGTCTCCGCTCACTTCGCGCGACTCAGCGGGCACTTGGCCGCAGTCTCGCGTCACTTGCCCTCGTCCGGCGAAGCGTGCGCGCCATCCTTCGCCGGGTCTGGCCAAGTCAGCGCAGGGTCCGCGCCGTCCCTCGCCGGCTGGCCACAAGTGTCCGTTGGCTCTGATCAAGCCTGCGCAGGACGGCCAGGACCCGGCGCGGGGGCAGCTCGATCCTGCGCCGGGCGCTGCAGGCTCCTCCGTGGGTCGCGCGAAGACAGCGAAGGATCACAAGCATCTTTCGCCGACATCGACGGGAGCACGGGCTCCAGTGCCACGCTCAGGGCGGTGATGGCCGCGCCGACGGTGTGCCACTGCTCAGTGATCGGCTCGACCGCGAGACGGGCCGAGTGGATGAGGACTTCAGGGCTTCCCTTCGTAGCTTTCACGGTGCTGCCACGGGGCGCGTTTCACATGGATTCCAGGAGGACGCCGCGAGGCCGTTTTCTTCTGGTGAAACGATTTTTTGCAATGACACGGCATGCGCAGGGAGGAGGGGTCTCCCGAAGGGCTCGCCCTGGTTTGAAGGCACTCGAAGCCAGGCGGCAGGTCTCCCTTGTGAGCCTCTGAAGCCCCCGCGCCGAAGGGCTAGGTAGAATCCCTCGGCACTTGCTTCTGGAGAAGCAAAGAAGCCGGTCGAAAATGACTCGTTGCCAACGCGAACGGCCGCGCACGAATAAGACAACTTTATCCCACGCGGCTTCCTGAAGGAAACGTGCATTGTATAAACAAAACTTATCAATTCGCTTGCGCGGCCGGACGTGGATCGCTACGGTTACAACACAAATTTAGAAGATTGTTCTGGGGGGAACAGACGCCCCCCGTGTCCCAGCTGGGATGCGGGGGGCGTATTTTTTGGCCGAAAGCCCCGTTCTGCGTCCGTGCGCTTGAGCCGGCCAAGGGGCCGACGGAGGATCGATGCTCATGGAACCCCTGCCCGCGCCCGCCGACGAACGGCCGCTGGTTGCGCCGGAACAGCCTCGCGGGTTCCGATTGGGGCTGGGCGGCACCTTTGTGCTGTCGCTGGCGGTGGTGGCCGCCTTCCTGGCCTTCGTGCTGGTGCGTTGCGAGCGGATGGCCAGCCAAGTGCCCGCGGGAGTGGCGAATGCCTTCCGCGATATTTTTCAACTTCAGCCGCGGGTCACGGTCAACGAGCGCGTGATCCAGAACCAATCCGTCGAGATCTTGGAACTGGCGGTGCTCTCGCGCGAGGTCGAGGTGGAGCGCGAAACGGAAACCGCGTGGATGAACTCCATCAAGCGCGTGAAGGTGCGGGGCACCTACCGGGTGAAGGTGGGCTTTGACTTGATGCAGCCTTTCACCGTGGATCTCTCGTCGGACCCGGCCGCGCCCGCGCGGGTGACGCTGCCGGCGCCGCGCATCCTGGGCGTGGAAGTGCTGAACACCGAGGTGCTCGCGCTGGAGAACGGCCTGTGGAACCGCGTGAAGCCCGCCAACGTGGAAGAGGAGATCAACGCGCTGCCGCAGGAGGCCCGCCGCAAGGCTTTCCGCGCCGGCATGCTGCGCGAGGTGCAGGACGCCACGGTGCGCAAGCTTTCGGAGCGCTTCGGCCCGCCGGGCGTGACCGTCACGATCGTCCCGCCGGCCCCCTCTGAACTGGCAAAACCGTGATTCGATGCGGAGCGCCGGGAGAAGCTTCAAACTCCATGCTGCAAGCAAGGCGGAAGCAAAAAGAAAGAAGGCCGCTGCTTCGTTTCTTTCTTTGTCCTTCGTTCCCTTCCTGGAAGCTTGAGGCTTGAAAATTGAAGCTTCTCCCTTGGACATCTCTTCCCTCCGCCGCGAATACGCTCTCGCCGGCCTGCGCCGCGCGGAACTCGACCCGGACCCGACGCGGCAGTTCGCCGCTTGGTTCGAGGCGGCTCGCGCCCATCCCTACGGCGAGCCGAACGCGGTGACGCTCGCCACGGCCTCGCCCGAGGGCTGGCCGTCCTCGCGCGTCGTGCTCCTGAAGGGTTTTGGCGTCGAAGGCCTGCGCTTCTACACCAACTACGGCTCGCGCAAGGCCCGCGAGATCCAGGCGAACCCGCGCGTGGCGCTCACCTTCCATTGGCACCAGCTCGAGCGGCAGGTGTGCGTGCAGGGCGAGGTCGAGCGCACTTCCCGCGAGGACTCGCAGCACTACTTCGATTCCCGCCCGCTCGGCTCCCGGCTGGGCGCGATGGCCTCGCCGCAAAGCCGTGCCGTGCCCGGCCGTGCCGCCCTGGAAGAACGGCTGCGCGAGCTGGAAGACAGCGCTGGCGATCATCCGCCGGTGCCGGACGATTGGGGCGGCTTCCTCGTGCGGCCGGTGCGCTGGGAATTCTGGCAGGGCCGGCCGAACCGCCTCCATGACCGCTTCCAATACCGCCGCGGCGAGGAAGGCGCGTGGATCATCGAGCGGCTCGGGCCGTGAGGGTCACGGCGGCGAAGACGGCGCGACCACAGGTTGTGGGGGCGGCACGTCCGCATTAGCGGCCCGAGCCGCCGCCACAGCGCGACGGGGTGGCGCATGAGCACGAGCCAC
>CALMOL010000514.1:0-2370 GCA_937871685.1 uncultured Verrucomicrobiota bacterium | reverse complement strand
GGGGCTACCCCGGCGCCCCCACCGGTTGGGGCGGGGCCCCGGCCCCATGCGCGGCCCGCCCCGCCCCCACAACTCACCAAGCCGCCGCCGCCGATGTCACAGTCCCATGGTTGCCCCCGGGCGGGCCGCGCCTTGCGTGGCGTCCCACGCCTTCGCCCTTGCAACCCTACGCCTCTCCCGATTCCCCGGCCGCCGAAGCCGCCATCTTCACCCCAGCGGACGTGCTTGCCGCCAAGCGCGTCCGCCCGCTCGCCTGCCTGACGGCTTACGATTATCCGACCGCTCGCCTCGTGGACGAGGCCGGCGCGGACGTGATCCTCGTCGGCGACTCCCTCGGCATGGTGGTGCTTGGCCATCCCGACACCACGCTCGTGACGATGGAGGACATGCTCCACCACGTCCGCGCGGCGGCCCGCGGCGTGAGGCGCGCCCTGCTCGTCGGGGACTTGCCCTACCGCTCCTACGAGACGCCCGCCCAGGCCGTGGAAAACGCCCGCCGCCTGCGCGACGCCGGCGCGGCCGCCGTGAAGCTGGAGGGCGGCGTCGCCGTGCGCGCGCAGATCGAGGCCATCGTGGCCGATGGCATCCCGCTCATGGCGCACCTCGGGATGCTCCCGCAGCAAGTTCGCGAAGAGGGCGGCTACCGCATCAAGGGCCGCACCGAGGAAGGCGCCGAGGCGCTCCTCGCCGACGCCCGCGCGGTCGAGGAGGCCGGCGCTTTTTCCGTCGTGCTCGAGCTGGTGACGCCACCCGTCGCCTGCCGCATCACCGAGGAATTCTCCATTCCCACCATCGGCATCGGCTCCGGCGCCGACTGCGACGGCCAGATCCTCGTCACCCACGACCTCGTCGGCCTCTTCCCGTGGTTCACGCCAAAGTTCGTGCGCCCGCTCGCCCGCGTGGGCGAGGCGATCCGCGACGCCGCGCGGGAATGGACCGAGGAGGTGCGGAGAGGATGGAAGATGGAAGATGGCAGGGCGTCTTCCTCACGTTGAGAACGTCCCCCGCGGGAGAAACCCTCCCTGCCATCCTCCATCCTCCCGGCTTCTTCCCTCTGCCACTTCCCTTGCCACGCCCGTGCGCGGCCGGTAGCCTCGCAGCCAGCCTATGAGCCAGACCTCGGCCGTCATCGAAGTGCAGGTGCGCGCGGTCCTTCCCACCAAGGAGGGCTGCGCCGTCTTTGTCGGGAACAAGGAGAAGGCCTTCGTCATCTTCGTGGACCAGAACATGGGCGCCGCGATCCTCGCCTTCATGCGCGGCCTGCCCAAGGAGCGCCCCCTGACGCACGACCTCATGGCCTCGCTGCTCCTCGGGCTCGGCGCGAAGGTCGAGCGCGTGATCATCAACGACCTGCGCGACTCCACCTACTTCGCCCGCCTGATCGTGAGCGCGCAGCATGAGCTGCTCACGCAGAAAAAGATCCTGGAGATCGACGCCCGCCCCTCCGACGCCATCGCCATGGCCATCCAGCAGAAGGCTACCCTCTACGTGGCGCGCAAGGTTTGGGACGAGGTGGACGACATGAGCGAGCAGCTCCGCCAGATGGAAGAGGGCGGGTTCGAAATTGAGTGAGAGAAGCCGAGAAGGACCGAGAGGATAGAGGATGGCAGGGAGCTTTCCTCGCGTTGAAGACGTCCCCAGCGGGAGGATTCGCTCCCTGCCATCCTCCATCTTCTATCCTCTCGGTCAGACTCCCTCCGACCGCTCCTCCGCCTCCACGTCCAAGGTCGGCCCCGCTGGTTTTTTCGGCCCCTCGGTCGGCAGCGCGCCGAAGGCGCGGAGCGCGGGCGCGAGCCAGGCCACCAGCGCAACCACGAGGAGCGTGCCCGCTCCGCCGCCGGCCACCGAGGCGACGGCCCCGAACTTTTCCGCCGTCATGCCGCTCTCGAACGCGCCCAGCTCGTTCGACGAGGCGATGAACATCCCGTTCACGGCGGAAACGCGCCCGCGCATCGCGTCCGGCGTGAGCACTTGGATCAGCGTGTGACGGATCACCACGGAGACCATGTCCGAGGCGCCAAGCAACCCGAGCATCGCCAGGGAAAACAGGTAGTTCGTCGAGAGTCCGAAGGCCACCGTGCCCGCGCCGAAGAGGGCCACCGAGACGAGCAGCGTCGGCCCCGCGCGCCGCAGCGGTGGACGCGATGCCAGCCAGAACGCCATCGCCACGCCCCCCAGCGCGGGCGCGGCGCGCAGCCAGCCCAGGCCCGACGGGCCGACGTGGAGGATGTCCTTGGCGTAAACGGGCATGAGCGCGATGGACCCGCCGAGGATCACCGCGAACATGTCCAGCGTGATCGGCGCGAGAATCATCGGCGTGCGCCAGACGTAGCGCGCGCCAGCCACCACGTTGCGCCAGCCCTTTTCCTC
>CALMOL010000513.1 GCA_937871685.1 uncultured Verrucomicrobiota bacterium | reverse complement strand
TCACCGCCCCGTCCCGCCCGTCAGGACCTGGCCCATGGCGAAATGAGCCGACATCGCGCGGTAGTGAGATGCCGACACCGCCTCGGCCAGCGCCTCGAAGTGGTCGAACAATTCGCGCGCTGGTTCCTCGCTCGTCACGAGGCCGGCCGCGCCCGCGGCGTGCGCGGCGGCGATGCGCGCGGGGTTGCTCGGATGCGTGCTCCACCACTTGGCTCCCTCGGCGTCGCTTTCCTGGACCATGCGCTCCATTTCCGCTGGCGTGAGGCGCTCGGCCTCCCACAGGAAGTGCTCCGGGAGATTCGGCGGGCGCGCCGGGGAGAACCCGGCCGTCAAGTGGAAGCGCTGCCACAGCTCACCGAGCACGGTGAGCTTGCGTGAGGCGCTCTCAAACGCTTCCGAGCCACCCGCGTGGAGCTCGTAGTGATCGGCGTCGAACTCCATCCGGCGCAAAAGCGAGCAGGCCACGGCGTGATTGAGGACCGCGAGCCCGCGCAGCACCAGTCGCGCGAGACCGAGGCCGGCCTTCGCCGCCGCCGCCAGCAACGCCAGGCCGCTGACCCGGGAGCCGGCCACAGCCGAAAGGCGGTCGTCCCACACCGTGCGTCCCCAGGCCAGCTCGGCACACGCGCATTGATGCCGCGCACGAGGCCGGCGAAGCCCATCCCGGCGCGCTGCGTGAAGTGCCCGAACTCGTGCGCCAGCACGCCGACGAACTCCCGCGCCGAAAGTCCCGCCGCCAGCGTGAGGCCGATGGAGAGCGTCAGGTCCGGCTTCTCCCCAGCCAGCCGCGCCAGCCGCTCGCACGCGCGGCCGAGGCGTTCGGCTCGGCGGTGATCTCTACGCGCCGCGGCATCGGCGCGCCCATGGCCGCGCACAAGCGCTCAATGAGCGCGAAGAGGCGCGGCTGAGCAAGCGGGCCATCCTCCTCGGAGGGCCGCGAGGAAAGGACGGAGACCAACAAGCCCGCCGTGGCGAAACCGGCGATGGACGGCGAGATGTAGAGAAATCGCACCAAGATGCCAGCGCGCCCCCGCACCGTGGCGCATGGCTGCCGCCGGGCAGACGAGGGGCGCAAGGGAGTTACTTCTTCCCCGATACCTCGTTCTTGCGGCCGGTATCCTCGGTCTCGGGGCGCTCGGTATCCACGCCGCGGAGGTAGGAAACGCGGTTGCCGGTGCCAGGGGTCTCGATGCGGCCGACTTGCTCGACGTCCACGGCGTTGTCGTTGCCCAAAACGCGCAGCAGGATCACGCGGCCGGTCAGCGTGACGCGGTTCTCGTTGCCGGAAATGATGATTTCCTCGCCTTTGCAGTCGCGCACGATGGTCTTCTTGTTCTCCGAAATGGTGACGTCGGAAGTCTGCCGGTCGGCCGGCTTGGGCGGGGGCAGCGCCTCCTCCTGCTGGGCGGGCAGGACAGGGGTGATCAGCAGCGCAAGCGCGCCGGCGGCGAGAAGGGGGAGCGCTTTCATCAACCCCCAAATCGCAGCGCGCGAGCGCGTGGATGCTTCGACGCAAAGGGACGGAGGTGAATCGCGAATCGTGAATGGCAATCGTGGAGTCGGAGACGGATGTTCGGGCCGCTCATGTTCTGGCACGCGTGTCGCCCCACAATTCACGATTGTCCCAAACACCCTGGCTATCTCGCTTCGCTCGGTTCACGATCTACGATTCACGATCTACGATCCCGCCCCGTGACCCCCACCATCCTCATCGTTGACGACGAGAAGCATACCCGCGAGGGCATCCGCCGCGCGCTGGAGGACGACTTCGACGTGTATGTGGCCGCCGACCTCGGCGGGGCCGTCACGCTGCTGGAAGGCGAGCGCGTGGACCTGCTGCTCACCGACCTGCGCCTCGGTGCGGGCGAGGAAGGGATGCAGCTCATCGACCGGGCGCTCAAGATGCCTTCGCCGCCCATCTGCATCATGATGACGGCCTACGGCTCGGTGGACACCGCCGTGGAGGCGATGAAGCGCGGCGCCTACGACTTCGTCACGAAGCCGATCAACCTCGACAAGCTGGAGATCCTCATCCGCCGCGCCCTGCGCTCGCGCGAGGTGGAAACGGAGAACACGCAGCTCAAGCAGCAGGTGGACACCCGCTTCGGCCTCGAGAACATCATCGGCCGCTCCGCGGTGATGGAGAACATCTTCCAGGTCATCCGGCAGGTAGCCCCCACGCGCGCCACCGTGGCCATCTCCGGCGAGAGCGGCACGGGCAAAGAGCTGGTGGCCCACGCGCTCCATACGCTGTCGTCGCGCGCGAAGGCCAAGTTCATCGCGGTGAATTGCTCCGCGCTCTCGCCGCAGCTTTTGGAGAGCGAATTGTTCGGCCACGAGAAAGGCGCGTTCACCGGCGCGTTCGAGAAGCGCATCGGCCGCTTCGAGCAGGCGGACGGCGGCACGATCTTCCTCGACGAGATCGGCGAGATCGACCCCGCCGTGCAGGTGAAGCTCCTGCGCGTGCTGAGCGAGCGGACCTTCGAGCGCGTGGGCGGCGCCACGCCGGTCTCCACCGACGTGCGCGTGGTGTCGGCCACGAACAAGGACCTGCGCCGCCTGGTGAACGAGGGGAAGTTCCGCGAGGACCTGTTCTGGCGCCTGAACGTGGTGCCCATCCACCTGCCGCCGCTGCGCGAGCGGCGCGAGGACATCCCGCTGCTCGTGGCATCATTCCTCAAGGCCGCGGCGAAGGAGAACGACAAGCCCTTTCGCGAGCTGACCTCCGAGGCGGCCGCGCGGCTCACCGAGTATCCGTGGCCGGGCAACGTGCGCGAGCTGCGCTCCGCGGTGGAGCACGGCGTGGTGTTCGCTTCGGGGCCGAAGATCACGCTGCGCGAACTGCCGCATCACATCCGCGCGTGGCATCCTGGCGAGGCGATGCCGGTCCCGGCGGGCAGTGGCGGGGGAGCGGCGGCCAAGCCCTTCACAAACGGCGGGAGCTTCGGCGCCTCGCCCGCGACCGCGCCCTCGACGGGCGGCGGCCTGAACCTCGCCGAGGCCGAGCGCGTGATGATCGTGCAGGCGCTGGAGCGCGCCGGGGCCAACCGCACCGCCGCGGCCAAGCTGCTCGGCATCTCCCGCCGCACGCTCCACCGCAAGCTGCGCGAGTGGAAGCTGGAGGATGGGTGAGCTGGCTCTCGGTCGAACGAGCACGGCAGACGGTTTGCAACGGGCTCGATCCGCGCCGCGGAAGCGCAATGCCAAGCCATGCTTGGCGGACAAGGAAGTCGCCGCCTAGGATTCTTCCTATGAACCATCTCGATCCCACCCTGCAATCGTTCCTCGGGGAGCTGGAGGCGCACGGCCGCGACAATGACGCTCGCGAGGAGGAGCGCCGCCGGAAGCTGCTAAATCTGGAGCGGCCCACGGCGCAGCTCCTGCAAATCCTCCTGGCCAGCACGCGGCGCCGGCGTGTCCTCGAGATCGGCACTTCCAACGGCTACAGCGCCTTGTGGCTGGCGGCGACTCTGCGCGGGACCGAGGGCGCCCGGCCGCTGGTCACCGTCGAGCACGACCAGGAAAAAGCCGGCCGCGCCCGCGAGAATCTCGCGCAGGCCGGACTGGCTGAGTGGGTGGACGTGCGCTGCGGCAGCGCCACGGAGGTCGTCGCGAGTTTGGATGGTCCCTTCGACTGCGTTTTCTTCGATGCCGACCGAGTCAGCGCGCCCGAGCAGCTCCGGCGGCTGCTGCCCAAGCTCGAACGCGACGCGCCTCTTCTCGCGGACAACGCGCTCTCTCACCCCGAGGAAATCGCCGGCTACCTGGCGGCCGTGGAAGCGTTGCCCGATTTCACCGCCACAACGGTACCGGTGGGCAAAGGCCTGCACATCGCCTACCGGCCGGGCTGAAGCAGGCGTCTTCTCACACCAACGCACAATCGAACCGACAGAATGACCGCCGCGTAGCGGCGACATCTTGTAGGTTTGATCGCGCGTCGCCATCACGCCACCGCTGGGGCCAGCGCGCGGAGCTTTTCCACGGCGGCGGGGATCACCTCCAGGGCGCGGGCGATGTCAGCATCCGTGGTGTAGCGCGACAGCGAAAGGCGCAGCGAGCCGCGGGCGCGGGAATCGGAATGGCCCATCGCCTTGAGGACGTGCGAGGGGTGCGTCGAGCCAGATGAGCAGGCGCTCCCGCCGCTCGCGCAAAGGTCAGCCTTGTCGAGGAGGAGCAGGAGGGCGCCGGATTCCAGGTCGGGCAGGAACACGTTGGTGGTGTTCGGCACGCGGGGGGCGTCGCCATTCACCTCCGCGCCGGGGATCGCGTCGAGCAGGCCGCGTTCGAGCGCATCGCGGCGAGCGGCGATGGACGCATGGCCGGTGAACGCGGAAGCCAGTTCGGCGGCGCGGCCCAGGGCCACGATGCCGGGCACGTTCTCGGTGCCAGCGCGGCGGCCCTCCTCCTGGCCGCCGCCGTGGAGGTAGGAGGTGAACGGCGCGTTTCGCCGCGCCCACAGCGCGCCGATGCCCTTGGGCGCGTGAAACTTGTGCCCCGAGATCGCCGCGTAGGCGAGGCCGCGCACGCGCGAGAAGCTCAATGGCACCTTGCCGGCGGCCTGCACGGCGTCCGAGTGCAAGAGCACGCCCCGCTCCGCGCACGCCGCCGCGATCTCGGCGACCGGCGAGAGGACGCCGGTCTCGTTGTTGGCCCACATCACGGAGACGATGGCGGTCTCGCCCGGCCGGACGGCATCCGCCACGGCTTGGGGGTCGATGCGGCCGTCACGGTCGGGCATCACGCGGGTGATCTCGTAAGACTGGCGCGCGAGGAAGTCCGCGTGCTTGAGGATGGCCGAGTGCTCCACGCCGGTGGTGACGAGGTGCCGGCACGCGGGCCGCGCGCGGAGGGCGGAGAAGAGGGCGGTGTTGTTCGCCTCGGTGCCGCCGGAGGTGAAGGTGATCTCCTCGGGATCGCTCGCGCCGACGAGGGCGGCAACTTGCTCGCGCGCTCGTTCCAAGGCGCGCCCCGCGCGCGAGCCGAGGCGGTAGGGCGAGGACGGGTTGCCGAAGTCATCCCCGAGGAACGGCATCATCGCCTCGCGCACTTCGGGGGCGACGGGCGTGGTGGCGTTGTGGTCAAGGTAGGTCATGGCTGCGGCCGGCCACCATAAGATGCTTCCGCGGGCTGTCTCGCGCCCATGACGCGGCTACGAGGCGCCCGCGGCGGGCAGCGTCTCCTTTTTCCGCCGCCGGATGAGCCACAGGTTGCGCGCGGCGATGAAGGGGGTGGGCAGCGCGCCGATGATGAGCGGCACGCGCGCGACGTGGATCGTGTAAACCGTCATCATCACGCCGCCCACCAGCGAGAGCCACCAGAACGCCGTGGGCACCACGCTCTCGCGCCGCTTCTCGGACACCAGCCACTGCACGAGGAAGCGCGACGAGAAGCACACGTTGGCCATCAGGCCGAAGACCGTCCACGCGGTCGCCTCGCCCTCGGAAAGGTTCTTGATAAGGTTGTCGAAGAAAGTGGCAAGCATGGCGGAGAAGGGCCGAGAGGATGGAGGATAGAGGATGGCAGGGGTGAAAGAAGAATGCGAAGTGGTCCTCCCTGGTGAAACGTCGCGGCCCGTTTTGGCGCTCCCTGCCATCTTCCATCCTCCATCCTCTCGGTCCCTTCTCGGTATGTCCGATCCCCTCTGGTCCCTCGCCGCCCCGCAGCTTCGCGATCTGCCCACCTATGAGATCGGCAAGCCCATCGAGGAAACGGCGCGCGAGCTTGGCCTCGATCCATCCACCATCGTCAAGCTCGCCTCGAACGAGAACCCGCTCGGCCCCTCGCCGCTCGCGCTGGCGGCAATGCGCGCGGCGCTGCTCCACGCGCATCTCTACCCTGACGGCGGCGGCTGGAAGCTCCGCCAGGCCCTCGCGCAGAAGCATGGCCTGGGCCTGGAAAACATCGTGCTCGGCAACGGATCGAACGAGATCATCGAGTTCCTCGGCCGCGCGTTCTTCGGCCCCGGCACGGAGGTGATCGCGGCCCGGCACGCCTTCGTGGTGTATGCGCTCATGACGCGCCTGTGCGGCGCCACCTTCGTCGAGGTGGACGACCCCGGCTTCGTTCATGATCTGGACGCCATGCTTGCCGCGATCACGCCGCGCACCCGCGCGGTCATCATCGCGAACCCGAACAACCCCACCGGCACGATCGTGCCGGCGGCGGCGCTCGACGACTTCGTCGCGCGCGTGCCCGATCACGTCGTCACGGTGATCGACGAGGCTTATTACGAGTTCCTCGACGAGCCGCCCGACACGCTGCGCCACGTCCGCGAGGGGAAGAAGAACGTGGTGCTGATGCGCACCTTCTCGAAGATCCAGGGCTTGGCGGCCGTGCGCGTCGGCTACGGCATGGCGCGGCCAGCCCTGGCCGAGGTGTTGCAGAAGACGCGCCAGCCCTTCAACGTGAACGCCGTCGCCCAGGCCGGCGCGCTGGCCGCGCTGGCCGACGAGGAGCATCAGCAACGCACTAAGTCGGTGACGGACGAGGGCCGTGCGCACCTCCAGGCGGAGTTCGCCGCGATGAGACTCGAGCACGTGCCGAGCTTCGCCAACTTCGTCCTTGTGCGCGTGGGCGAGGGGAAGGCGGTCTTCGACGCGTTGCTGCGCCGCGGCGTGATCGTGCGGCCGATGGGCGGCTACAAGCTGCCCGACTGGATCCGTGTGAGCGTCGGCACGCGCGGGGAAAACGCCCGCTTCCTCGACGCCCTGCGCGCCGTCCTGGCGGCGCGGGGGCAAGCGACGGCCGAGGCTTTGGCTTGACCGCGCGGGCGGAGGCCAGTTGGATGCGCGCCATGACCTTCCGGCGGCTTCTCCCCTTCGCCTGCCTGCTTCTCCCTTCGGCAATCGCGCTTGCCCAGACGCCGCCGCAGGTGGACCAGTCGCAACTCTTGAACCGCCCGCCCGCGCCGACCGGGCCGGACGAGACGCGCTCGCTGGGCGAGTTCGTCGGCTCCGGCGCGCCGGCCTCGCCCGGCGACCGCGACCTCGGCGAGCAGGTCATCCTCAAACGCCAGACCAAGGCCACGCCTTGGTCCTTCCAGGCCGAGGCGTCGGTCAACGGCACCTCCAACGTGGCGCTCGTCAACCGCGGGGCGCGCTCGGACATCTTCTTCCTTGGCCAGATGGCGCTCGCCTGGCAGAAGAAGTTTGGCGAGAACCTCCTGGCCGAGGCCACGGTGTCGCAGGGCTTCTTCCGCTACGGCGAGCTGACCGAGTTCGACTTCGACACGCTCAACGCCGGCCTGGGCGCGACTTACCAGTGGAAGGACGGCATCTCCTTCGCCGCGCGCTACAACTTCAACCGCCTGACCACGGCCACCTTCGACCGTGAGTTCTTCACGCAGAATTCCATCACGATCGGCGCGCAGAAGACCTTCTCGATCAACTCCGCGTTCTTCCTCTACGCGGGCGCGAACGCGCGCTTCAACTGGAATGACCCGTCGGTGACGACGCGCGAGGAATACTCGATCTACGGCGGCGCGCGGGCCGCGCTCACGCGCTCCATCACCGTGGACGCCTTTCTGCGCGGCTCGTATTTCGATTACGTGAACTTCGGCCGGAACGATTTCAACGGCGCGCTGGGCCTGACGGCGCGCTGGTCGCCGCGGCCGTGGTTTGCGCTGACGGCCTCCACCTCGCTGGGCCTGAACCGCTCGGACCTCAAGGTGTTTGACTACAAAGTCGCCAACGGCGGCCTGTCGCTCGGCGCGGTGTTCCGGTTTTAGCCCTCTTCTCGATGCCATCCACGCCGGTGAAGTCTTGCCAACCAACCGGCAAACCTGAGGAATGCAGCCGCGTAGCGGCGACCCGACGATCGCCCGGCGCTTCAGCACCGGGTTCGCCCCGTTCTCCCCATGACGTGCCGCGTCAGCGGTGCCCGGGGCTTTCGCCCCGACCTCGGCCGCCGCTGACGCGGCGGGGATCGGGAGGCGTATGGAGAACCGGCGCTGCAGCGCTTGTGTTTACACACGTTTCTCGGGTGGCCCGAGGCCCGGAGGGCCGGCCGGACCTTAGCCGGTGGCGCCAGCCACCGGAACCCGCCCCACCTGGACCTGCGCCCCGGAGGGGCGCCGGAGGCATCCCGCCAGCGGGCCTCGATTTCCTGCTTCCTCCGCCGCCCCTCCGGGGCGGGCCTCCCGAGGGGACGCTTTCCGGTGGCGCCAGCCACCGGCTAATCTCCGCGGCCCCTGCGGGGCGGGCCGAACCGCACCCGAAGAGATGTGGGCGACGTCAAGCGCTGAAGCGCCGGGCGATCGTCGGGTCGCCGCTCGCGCGGCTGCGTCCTCTGCGATCTCTGCGCTTCTGCGGCAAAAATTGAATCACGCCGGGCAGAGGTTCAGCGAGCCGAAGTAGGGGCCGAGCGCTTCGGGCAGGCGCACGCTGCCGTCGGCTTGCTGGCCGTTCTCCAGCAAAGCCACGTAAAGGCGGGCCAGCGCGGTGCCGGAGCCGTTGAGCGTGTGGCAGAATCGGTTTTTCCCCTCGGCGTTCTTGAAGCGCAGGTTCATCCGGCGCGCCTGGTAGTCGCCGAAGTTCGAGCAGCTCGACACCTCCAGAAAGGCGTCCTGGCCCGGCGCCCACACCTCGATGTCGTAGGTCTTCGTCGAGCCGAAGCCGAGGTCGCCCGTGCACAGCTCGATCACGCGGTAGGGCAGGCCCAGGGTTTGCAGCACCTTCTCCGCGTCGGCGGTGAGGGATTCCAGCTCGGCCATCGAGTGATCGGGCGCGCAGATCTTTACCAGCTCCACCTTGTCGAACTGATGCATGCGGATCAGCCCGCGCGTGCCCAGTCCCGCCGAGCCAGCCTCGCGGCGGAAGCATGGCGTGTAGGCGGCGTAGCGCACGGGGAGCTGCGCCAGCGGGAGAATCTCCTCGCGATGCAGGTTCGTGACCGGCACCTCGGCGGTGGGGACGAGGTAAAGGTCGTCGTCCTTGCAGCGATACTGCTGCTCCTCGAACTTCGGCAGTTGCGTGGTGCCGACGAGCGCGTCGGAATTGACCAGCAGCGGCGGGCTGACCTCGGTGTAGCCGTGCTCGCGCGTGTGGAGGTCGAGCAGGAAGTTGATCAGCGCCCGCTCCAGCCGCGCGCCCGCGCCGGTGTAGCAGACGAAGGCCGAGCCGGCGACCTTGGCGGCGCGCTCGAAGTCGAAGAGGCGCAGCGTCGCGCCGATCTCGACGTGCGACTTCGGCGTGAAGTCAAAGCGCGGCTTCTCGCCCCACGCGCGCACCTCGGGGTTGTCGGCCGCGTCGCGGCCGGGCGGGCAACCCTCGTGCGGGAGGTTCGGGATGCCGAGGAGGAGCGCGCGCTGCTCGGCGTCGAGCCGGGCGGCGTCGGCATCGTGCTGGCCGATTTCCTCGCCGAGCGCCTTCGAGCGGGCTTCCAGCTCGGCGGTGTCCTCGCCCTTGGCCCGCTTGGGGCCGATCTCTTTCGAGAGGCGCTTTCGCTCGCTTTGAAGAACCTGGAATTGCGTCTCGGCGGCGCGCCGTCGCCCGTCGATGGCTAGCACGGCGTCCACGGAAGCCGCGAGCGACGAGTCGCGCCCGGCGAGGCGGACGCGGACGAGATCAGGCTGTTCGCGAAGGAGGCGGATGTCGAGCATGGCGGCAAAAAGGGGCTGCCACGATGCCGGCCCGGCTGCCGCGGTCAATCAAGCGTCGCGCGGTGCCCGCTTGGCGGCCTCGGCCACGAGGCAAATCCCCGCGTTCACCACCGCGAGCGAGGCGGTACCCATCCAAAACCACGGCCGCGCTCCAGGCGCGCGCACGGCGGCCTTGCGGATCACGGCCTCCCCAAAAAGGCTCAGGCCCGCGCCAATGGCCAGCAGGCCGGCCACGGCGAAAGCCTTGGAGCGGGAAGATTCCTCCATTAGAGGCTGGGCCTTACCGGCGGCCGCCGCCGTAGGCAGGCGCCGGGGCTCCTGCGGCCGAGGAAGAAGGCGGCGTGTAGGCCGGCGTCGAGGGCGTGGCCGCCGGCTTCGCGGCGGTGGCCGGAGCGCGGTAGGACGCAGTCCAGTCGAACATCCAGGGGGTAGGAGTGGGGCCCACCTTGTAGGGCGAAAACTTGAAGCTCTTGCGGGCGAAATCCTGGGCGTGCTTGTCCAGCTCGGGGTTGCCCGAGGATTTGACGAGCTTGATGCTGTCCACGGTGCCGGAAGCGCCGACATAAACGCGGAGCGTGGCGCTGCCCGTGGGGCGCGGAGTCTGGTCACGCAACGCGGCCGGATACTGCGGCTGCGGCAGCTTGTTCACGATCCCAGCCTTCAGCTGCGGGGTGGCAGGGACGTATTTGGCGTCCTGCGCGGCCAGAGGGGCGACGAGGAGGAAAAGCGCGGGCAGCGCCGCGGCGGCGAAGGATTTTTTCATGGCGGGAGAATGCCTGGGAATCGAGCCCGCACCCGAGACCGGCGGCATAAACTTGCCCGCATCGGCCGTCGCTCAGGCGAAAAGATCGTCCACCGCAAAGGTCCACCCCGGCAGCGCCGGCTCGGCCTCCGCCATTTGTCCACGGCGGAAGACTCGTGGGCGCAGCGGAGCTTCAGCGCGGTAGGAAGCGATGACCACGTCGCTGCTCTGCAAATCCACGTCCCACACCACCAGCGTGCCAGCGGCGAAGTAATCGGCGCGCTTTTCGGCCATCGCCCGCTCGGCGGCTGGGCTGTAGTCGCCCTCGGAGCGCACCTCAACGGCGAAGAGCGGCGCACCGTCGTAGAACTTCATGCCCGGATCTGGGCCGACATAGAAGGCGGCGTCCGGTGAGAGGGAATCGCGTTGAGGCAAGTTTACGATGAACCCTTTGCCATCTCCAACGGCACGGCCGTGGCCGGTCTTCCGCGCGTGCGCTCGCAACGACACAAAGATTTCGTCGCCGGCGTATCCAGGGCCTCCTCCGGTCATGGGCAAAAAAGTATCGGAGGGACCATAGGTGAGAGGGAGGTGGACGATCTCGCCGCCGATAATCTCGGCCTTTCCCTCCACGCGCATCAACTCATCAAAGAGTTGCTTGCGGGTCTTGCGGGGCGCCAGCGTCGCGGACATGGCAAAGCGTAGAACGCCGCTCGCGAAAAGGAAAGTCGCTGCCGCGCCTCAAGCCTTTGCAGCTTGAGGCTCCCAATCTTCGACTTTCCCGCCCTCACCCCTCCATCTCCGCCACCGGCAGGCAGGAGCAGACGAGGTTGCGGTCGCCGTAAACGTTGTCCACGCGGGCGATGGCGGGCCAGAACTTCCGGTCGCGCACCCACGGCAGCGGGAAGGCGGCCAGCTCGCGCGAATACGGCCGGTCCCACTTCTCCCCGCACACCGTCACGGCGGGATGCGGCGCGTGCTTGAGCACGTTGTTCTTCCGGTCGCCGCCGTCCTGGATGGACTTGATCTCGCCGGCGATGGCGATCATGGCGTCGCAGAAGCGGTCCACCTCTTCCTTCGACTCGCTCTCGGTCGGCTCCACCATCACGGTGCCGGCTACCGGCCACGAGACCGTGGGGGCGTGGAAGCCGTAGTCCATCAGGCGCTTGGCCACGTCCTCCACCTCCACGCCGGCCGACGCCTTGAAGCCGCGCAGGTCCAGGATGCACTCGTGGGCCACGAGATCCGCGTGGCCGCGGTAGAGCACCGGGAAGTGCGGCTCCAACTGCTTGGCGATGTAGTTCGCCGAAAGGATGGCGAGCTGCGTCGCCCGCAGGAGGCCGTCCGCGCCCATCATGCGGCAATACATCCACGAGATGGGCAGGATCGACGCCGAGCCGTAGGGCGCGGCCGAGATCGGGCCGATGGCCTGCGGGCCGCCGCACTCCGCGTCCGCCGGATGCCCCGGCAGGAACGGCGCGAGGTGCTTGGCCACGCCGATGGGACCGACGCCCGGGCCGCCGCCGCCGTGCGGGATGCAGAAGGTCTTGTGCAGGTTGAGGTGGCACACGTCCGCGCCGATGAAGCCCGGCGAGGTGAGGCCCACCTGCGCGTTGAAGTTCGCGCCGTCCATATAGACCTGCCCGCCGTGCCCGTGGATCTCGGTGCAGATGTCGCGCACGGTGTCCTCGAACACGCCGTGCGTGCTCGGATACGTGATCATCAGCGCGGCGAGGTTCTTGCCGTGGAGTTCGGCCTTCGCGCGGAGATCGGCCACGTCGATGTTGCCATTCCGGTCGCACGCCACGCCGACGACCTTGTAGCCAGCCATCACCGCCGAGGCGGGATTCGTGCCGTGGGCGGACACGGGAATGAGGCAGATGTTCCGGTGCGATTCGCCCCGGCTCTCGTGCCAAGCGCGGATCACGAGCAAGCCGGCGTATTCCCCCTGCGAGCCGGCATTCGGCTGAAGCGACACGGCGTGGAAGCCCGTCTGCTCTGCGAGCCAGCCTTCGAGCTGCTCGAAGAGCTGCGCATAGCCCTGCCACTGCGCGCGCGGCACGAAGGGGTGGATCGCGCCGAACTCCGGCCACGTCACCGGGAACATCTCCGCGGTGGCGTTGAGCTTCATCGTGCACGAGCCCAGCGGGATCATCGAGTGGCACAGCGACAGGTCCTTCTGCTCCAGGCCGCGCAGGTAGCGCAGCATCAAGGACTCCGTGCGGTGCCGCGAGAACACCGGATGCGAGAGCACCGGCGCCGTGCGCGTCTCAGCGGCGGAGGGCGCCAGCGCGGCGTGGAGCGCGTGCGCGTCCAGCGTGGTGTCCTCGCCGCCGTTGAAGATGGCCCACAGCGCCTGCACCTCGGCGAGCGTCGTCGGCTCGTCGAAGGAAACGCCCAGGGTCTCGGCATCGAGGCGGCGCAGATTGATCCGGCGCGCTTCCGCCAAGGCAATCACCTCGTCCGCGCGCCGGGCGTCGCCGAGCGGCACGCTCACGGTGTCGAAAAACGGCGCGTCGGCGGAAACGCGGTGACCGAGCCGCTCCAGCCCGGCGGCGAACACGCGCGCCATGTCGTGCGTGCGGCGGGCGATGGCCTTGAGGCCGTCCGGCCCGTGGTAGCAGGCGTAGGCGGCGGCCATCACCGCGAGGAGCACCTGAGCGGTGCAAATGTTCGACGTGGCGCGGTCGCGGCGGATGTGCTGCTCGCGCGTTTGGAGCGAGAGGCGCAGCGCGGGGCGGCCGTTGGCATCCTTCGACACACCGATGAGCCGGCCGGGCAGGAGACGCTTGTGGGCGTCCTTAGTCGCGCAGAAGCCCGCGTGCGGACCGCCGAAGCCGAGCGGCACGCCGAAGCGTTGCGCGGAGCCCACCGCGATGTCCGCGCCGAACTCGCCCGGCGGACGCAGCAGCGTCAGCGCCAGGAGATCCGTTGCCACCACGGTGAGCGCGCCGGCGGCGTGAACCTTCTCGAAGAGCGCAGCGAAATCGTCCACGCGCCCCGTGGTATCCGGATACTGCACGAGCGCGCCGCAGTAGCGCTCATCGGGCACGAAGTCCGCATGGTCGCCCACCATCACCTCGACGCCGATGGGCTTCGCGCGCGTTTGGACGAGCGCGATGGTCTGCGGGTGGCAGCGCGAGGAAACGAAGAAGCGATTGCGGGCGAGCTCCACGCCGGCCGGGTTGCCGATCGCGTAGCACATGTGGAGCGCCTCGGCGGCGGCCGTAGCCTCGTCGAGGAGCGAGGCGTTGGCGAGGTCCAGGCCGGTGAGCTCGGTCACCATCGTCTGGAAGTTCAGGAGCATCTCCATCCGGCCCTGCGCGATCTCGGCTTGGTAGGGCGTGTAGGCGGTATACCAGCCGGGATTCTCCAGGATGTTCCGCTGGATCACCGGCGGGACGATGGTGCCGTAGTAGCCCTGGCCGATAAAGGAACGAAACACCTGGTTCTGCGCCGCCAGCCCGCGTAGCTCGGCCAGCGCCGCCTGCTCGCCGAGGGCCGGCGGGAGATTTAGAAGGCGCCGGTCGCGGATCGCCTCCGGCACCGCGGCGTCCATCAGGGCCTCCAGCGTGGGATAGCCGACGAGGTCAAGCATCTGCGCCACTTCCTTCTCATCCGGCCCGAGGTGCCGGCGCGCGAAGGAATCCAGGGGCGCAAGCGGGTCTGGCAAAGGCACCGCGACCGGCGGCGGGGTGGGGAC
>CALMOL010000512.1:3009-8394 GCA_937871685.1 uncultured Verrucomicrobiota bacterium | reverse complement strand
GAAAAAGACGGCGCCATCCAGTTCAGCACCGGCGCGCACGGCGTGAAGCGGCGGGCCTCGGCCCGCGGGGCGTCCGAGCGCACGCGCGGGGCGGTGGTTTCTCCGGCGGGGGGGGCGGCCTTGTCACCGTGGGCGCGTTCGCACTTGGCCACGGCCACGGGGGCGCTGGGCAGGGTGAGGAGTGCTTGGACGGCCAGCGCGCCCTGCACCGGTTTGGCAACGGCCGTCTCGGAGGCGCTCAGGCCGACGGCCAGCAGCGGAGCGGCGAGTAGTCCAGTGAGCGGCAGGAACAGCGCCGCAAGCGCGCTGGCGGGGCCACGGCGACGCGACGCCTCGATCGGAGGCGCCGTGTTTCCCTGCGCCGCCCGGGCGGCCGCGCGGAAAGTGGCAACGACTTCAGCAGCGGAGGCAGCGGGCGGCACGGCGCGAGGCGAGAATTTCATGGCGAGCGAGGGCAATCACCCGCGCCTCTATGCAATGCCCGTGCCAGCGGCGTGATCGGGCGCGCTCCCCTCTGGAAAGGCGTGTTCTAGAAGAGTTCTGTGCGCAAGAACGGCGTGCCGCCGCTGGGACCACGTTGTCCCATGAATGGGATGGCCTTCGGCCTCATCGCGCAGTGGTTCCATCCGCCGCGCATCTTGCCCGGCCGGCTCGCTCGGCTAGCGTCGGGCGTGGCGATGACTTCCGACAAGACCGACGCGAACGTCGATAAAAAGGCGCTCCAGATCAATCTGGACGCCCTTCGCTACGGCACCTTCGCGGAGATCGGCGCGGGACAGGAGGTGGCGCGGCGCTTCTTCCGCGTCGGCGCCGCGTCGGGCACGGTGGCCAAGACCATCTCGGCCTACGACATGACATTTTCGGACGCCATCTACGGACCCTCGCCGCGCTACGTGTCGCGCCAACGGCTGATGACGATGCTGGAACACGAATACCAGCTTCTCATCGAACGTCTCCAGGACCAGCGCGGCGGACGCACCTCCTTTTTCGCCTTTGCCAATACGGTGGCGGCGCGCTCCTACACCTACCCCACCGAGTCCCACGGCTGGCTGGGCATCCGCTTCCAGACGCACCCGCGCGCCGAGCCAAACACCATCGTCATCCACGTGCGGATGCTCGACCGCGACAACGTCCTCCAGCAGGAGGCCCTTGGCGTCGTCGGCGTGAACCTGGTCCACGGCGCGTTCTACACTTACCAGACGCCCGACAAGCTCGTCGGCGCGCTGCTCGACGGCCTCACCACCGAGCGCATCCAGGTGGACATGATCAAGTTCGCCGGGCCGGACTTCCACTACATCGACAACCGCCTCATGGCCCTCCAGCTCGTGGAGCGCGGGCTGTCCGACGCAGCCATCTTCACCGCCGACGGCGAGGTGATCCGGCCCGACGAGCTGATCTACAAGCGCGCCGTGCTCGTGGAGCGCGGTCGCTTCCGGCCGGTGACGAACACCACGCAGGACATCCTCGACTGCGCGCTCGCGCAGTTTGTGCAGGAGGAAAAGAACAAGGGTGAGGAGCCGCTCGTGCTCATGGAGATCACGATGCAGAACCTCGCGGCCGACGGCGCGGTGGACCACACCGACTTCCTCGACCGCGTGGATGTGCTCGGGAAGCTCGGGCGCAATGTGATGATCTCGAAATTCGGCGAGTATTTCCGCGTCGGGCAGTATCTCTCGCGCGCCACGAAGAAGATGATCGGCATCGCGGTGGGCGTGCCGACCTTGAAGGAACTCTTCGAGGAAAAATTCTACACGAACCTCGACGGCGGCATCCTGGAGGGCTTCGGTCGGCTCTTCAAAAGCGGCGTGAAGCTCTACGTGTATCCCACGCTGGAGGAAGGCGTGCTAGTCAAGTTGGAGAACTTCCCGGTGCAACCGCATCTCCAACCGCTCTTCAACTACCTCGTCCTCAACGGCCACCTGGAAGATTTGCGCGGCTACAAGCAGGACTACCTTGCCATCCGCTCACCCGAGGTGCTGAAGATGATCCAGGCCGGCGACGACCGCTGGGAGACGATGGTGCCCAAGCAGGTGGCCGACGTGGTGAAGAACAACCGCCTCTTCGGCTACCGTGGCCAGCGCTCGGCGATGGCGGAGGCGTGAAGAGCCGAGAGGATGGAGGATAGAGGACTCGACCGGGTTGGGGGCAGCTGGACGATTTGTGGCCGTGCCATCCTCCCGCCGGCGGCTGGTCACCTGGTGGCTGCCATCCTCTATCCTCCATCCTCTCGGCCTTTCTCCCCTTTGTCGAGTTGCTCGAGGTTGCGGCGGTCGTAGAAGGCGGTCTCCTCGGGTGTCATCGGGCGGGCGAGAATCACGCGGGCGCGGCGGCCGTCGGTCCAGAACACCGAGAAGACGCCGCGGCCTGCCGCCGTGCGGCCGAGGCAGAAGTAGCGCGCCGCGCCCGGCTGGTGCGGCAGGTCAGGCAGCAGGCGCAGGTTGAAGGGGTCCTCGAAGCTCTCCTCGATCTCCCGCGGCGTGACCACGCGCAGGTCGAAGGGACAATCGAGCCAGTCAAACTCCATGCGCGGCCCCAAGGTCTAGCCACCGCGACACAGAGATCAATTTGAACGCGCCTTCGCTCAAGGCCGGCGCATGGTCCACCAGTGCTGGGAGCACCGAAGCTCGGCCCAGGTCCGAGCCGAGATGGTCCGGCCCGTAGCGCTGGTTCTGCCGCCCCAAAAATGAGCAGGGGATGCGGGGCATGAAGGAAAGAGTTCACCGTCCCGGGCGTCACGGATGAGCCCGGCGGTATCGAAATTTCCAGCCTGGGTTGATGTTCACCTCCACTTCGCGATGCGCACGAATGTTGGGGCAAAGCTGATACCAGCGGCGGTCGGGCTGGGGTTCGAATTGGAAGCGGGAAAGATTGGAAAGCGCGCCGCAGACCAGCAGCGCGATCAGCCCGCGCCGAATCCAAGAAGCGGGTTGCGATTTCAACGCCACGAGGGTCACCCAGAGCAGCGCGACCTTGGGGACGAAAAAATAGCGATCTCCATTTCCGATATCGCCCCAGCCCCAGAGATCGAGCCGTTTGCGCAGCGTCGTGACGCCGAGGAGCAGAATGATGAAGGCCAGGAGCACGCCGAGTTGCAGGCGGTGGTTTCGGGCGCGGTAAATCGCGAAACAGAGAAATGCCATCACGGTGGCCGCAAGGGCAATGCAGAAGCCCGGGCTGGCATTGCCGGAAACCCATGCGCCGAAGAATAAATTGCAGAACAAACGGTAGGACACCGTGGCAAAAAGATTAAAGAGACTGAAAGGGCCGACGAATTCGTTATCGGGTCCCGCGTGCGAAACGAACCAGCCTTGGATCACAGCGAAAATCATGGCCACACCCAGCAGGATGAAGGAGGGCAAGGTCCGGCGTTGCCAGGCACGGATGAGGAACAACGGCAGGCTGAAAATAATGAAAGGTCCAGAAAGACCGGCGAAGAAAAGAAAAGCGATGTCGGCCAGCCACGCTCCGACCTTGGTCGGATCATTCTTCAGGAACGTCAGCAATAGTCCCAGCGCGGCCAGCCATTGCGCGTTGGTCAGGGTAAAGAAAACTTCGCCCGTGTGAGGAACGACGAGGATGGCCAGCGCGAGCCACGGTTTGCCGGCCAGATCCAGACGGGGCGACAAACAAGAGAAAAGGACGGCGAAGGTGGTGAGCAGCCAGCCCAACAGAAAAATACCGGGCTGGAGGAACGGATCGGCGGGACTCGCCGTCCACGCGACGATCCTGGGGATGGTATGGAGATAACCGGCCTGGGGCTCGAGGAGCGCGCCGAGGCCGGGCTTTTCCGCGGCGAGGAGAAACGTGAAATCCTCGGCCCAGAATTGGGGAACGAGGAAAGCATCCGGCCGGCGTGCGAAAAGCACCCCCAGCGCGAGACCGATAACAACCAGCGGGCGGATGAAAGCCGCGGACGACTTGCGGGCGGTTTCAGGAATTATGGCGGAAGCGGCCATGTTCCGGTGCCGGCGAGATCGCAGGCGACGAGTGTCTTGGGACGACGATGGAAGCGCAGCGGGTGCCAGTGCAGCCCACGGCTTTCGAGAAGCTGCGGGATTCTATCGCGACGGCTTGCGTGCCTTGGAGATCTTGCAGATCGAGTGCGGGATTTGTGGGTCGCGGATGTAGGCTTCGTAGGCGGGTCAAAGAGGATGACAAAGGCGGGCAAAGGGAGTTCCGGCGAATCATGTCCCTTTATCCCTCCCTGTGGCCTCCGTGCCTCTGTGGCAAAACGTCATTTCCTCGCCGGCTGGATCAGCTCGATCTCGTAGCCCTCGGGCGCGTCGATGAAGGCGATGACCGAGCCGGATGAGGTCTTGGTCGGACCGTCGGAGAGCGGGTAGCCGTGCTTGGCGGAGTGCTTGGCGAACGCCTCGATGTCGTCCACCTCGAAGGCGAGGTGAGTGATGTCGCTGCCGACCTTCACCGGGCCGGACTCGTCGAACTGGCAAAGCTCGATCTCCTCCTCGGAGCCGGGGCACTTGAAGAAGACGAGCTTGGAGCCGCGCGGCGACGTGTGGCGGCGCGTCTCCTCGAGGCCGAGCACGTCTCGGTAAAAAGCGACGGTGCGGTCCAAATCCTCGACGCGGTAGCGGGTGTGCAGAAGTTTCTTGAGCATGGCGCCGGGAAGCTCGCACACGACGCGGGCGAATGCGCGCGGCTTGACGCCCGGCGGCGGGACGGGCTTCGTGCGCGCCCCCCAATGAAAACTAATTCCGATCCCGTGTATCCGTCGCGCCCGCGCTCGCTGCTGGCCGGCGCGATCTTCTTCTCGCGCTGGCTCCAGGCGCCGCTCTACCTCGGGCTGATCGTGGCGCAGGCCGTGTATGTGTGGCGCTTCGTGGTGGAGCTTTGGCACCTCGCCTCGCACACGGCCACCATCTCCGAGACGGACATCATGCTCTCGGTGCTCGGGCTGATCGACGTGGTGATGATCGCCAACCTGCTCGTGATGGTGATCATCGGCGGCTACGAGACCTTCGTGTCGCGCCTCAACCTCCAGGGCCACCCCGACGAGCCGCAGTGGCTCTCGCACGTCAACGCCAACGTCCTCAAAGTAAAGCTGGCCACCGCGCTCATCGGCATCTCGTCCATCCACTTGCTCAAGACGTTCATTCGCGCGGCCGAGGTCAGCAAGACGCCCGTCGAGTGGAACAACGTGATGTGGCAGGTGGTGATCCACTGCGTGTTCCTCATCTCGGCGCTCGCGCTGGCGGGCATCGAGCGCATGACCACTGCGAGCCACGGCAACGGCGGCGACCACGGCAAGGCCGGCTGATCCATCGGTGCGCAACAAAAGTGGCCAATGCAGCCGCGGGAGCGGCGCTCCCAACCGAGCCCCCCCCGGGAGGGCGGGGGCCTGGCGCCCATTGTGGGACACGGGGG
>CALMOL010000512.1:0-2999 GCA_937871685.1 uncultured Verrucomicrobiota bacterium | reverse complement strand
GCGCGTTCAAGCGTCGCTGACGCGACACGGGCCGCAGTGGTCGGATGGACCCGTGCCGAAGGACGGTGCTACATTCGGGTCGCCCGCCGACGTGACTGCGATTGCTACGCTGGATCGCGCGTTGACGTGACTCACGCCAAGCGCTCCTGCGCGAGGCGGCGCAGGTAGTCGGCGTAGGGCGTCTTGCCGAGTCGGCCGGCCTGGCGGAGGAGCGTGGCTTCGTCGGTCCATCCGTTCTCCCAAGCGATCTCCTCCAGGCACGCGATCTTGAGGCCCTGCCGCTGCTGGATGGCCTGGATGAAATTGGCCGCCTGGAGGAGGGCCTCGGGCGTGCCGGTGTCCAGCCAGGCGGTGCCGCGGCCGAGGCGCTCGACGTGGAGGCTGCCGTCTTCGAGGTAGAGCCGGTTCAGGTCCGTGATCTCCAGCTCGCCGCGCGGGGAGGGCCGCAGGGAGCGTGCCCGTTCCACCACGCTCTCGTCGTAGAAATACAGGCCCGGCACCGCGTAGCGCGAGCGGGGGTGGGTGGGCTTTTCCTCCAGCGAGACGGCGTGGCCGGCGGCGTCGAATTCCACCACGCCGTAGGCGGTCGGGTCGGCCACGCGATAGCCGAAGATGGTCGCGCCGTGGGCGCGGGTGGAAGCGCGCGCGAGCACCTCGGAAAAGGTGTGGCCGTAGAACAGGTTGTCGCCGAGCACGAGCGCGGCCGGCGCGCCGGCCAGGAAATCCTCTGCGACGAGGAAGGCCTGCGCGAGGCCCTCGGGCCGCGGCTGCACGCGGTAGGAAAGCCGCAGGCCGAAGGGCGCGCCGTCGCCCAGCAGGCGCTCGAAGGCGGGGAGGTCCTCCGGCGTGGAGATCAGGCACACCTCGCGGATGCCGGCGAGCATGAGCGCCGACAGCGGGTAATACACCATCGGCTTGTCATAGACGGGCAGGAGCTGCTTGGAAACGGAGCGGGTGATCGGGAACAGCCGCGTGCCGGAGCCGCCGGCAAGCACGATGCCGCGGCGCGGAAAGGGGGACATATTGGAGGGCAAGGGAGGGCAAAGGGCGCGAGGATACCGAAGACCGGCGGCGCGTCAGCCAAGACCCGGCGAAGCGAAAAGGTTTTTAACCGGAGGACAGGAAGGCAGGAGGGCAGGACGAAGACAAGGTGGGGCTGGCCTCGTATGCCCGCCGCACCGCACAGAGCGGCGGCAAGACTCGACGGTCCCAGCCTTCCCTCCTGTTCCTCCCGGCTTCCTGTCCTCCGGTTATAATCCTCACGCATCGCCAGCTCACCCGCCCGCGCACCCGCGCAGCAGCAGGAAGAGCACGAGCGTGCCAATTGCCGACACGACGATGGAGCCGAGGCAGCCCAGGCGATTGGAAAAGAAAGCGAACACGCCCTTCCATCGCGCCGCGCCACGGCGGCACGCGGCCCGATCACGCCGCGGGCAGCACGCGGCCGGTTACCTCGCCGAAGCCGACGCGGTGGCCATCGCCCTGCGCCCAGCCGGTGATGGAAAGGCAATCGCCGTCTTCCAACTGCGTGCGGCGCGCGCCGCCGGGCAGCTCCAGCGGCTCGGCGCCGCGCCACGTCAGCTCCAGCAGGCAGCCGCGCGACGTTTTTTCCGGGCCGGACACGGTGCCGGAGGCGAGAAGATCGCCGGCGCGCAGGTTGCAGCCGCCGCTCGCGTGGTGGGCGAGCTGCTGCGCCATCGTCCAATACAGGTGGCGGAAGTTGGTGCGCGTGATCGCCGTCGCCTCATGAGTGCCGGCCGGCGTGAGATGGGCCTCCAGCTGGAGATCGAGCGAGAAGTCGTCGGCCCAGCGCAGGTATTCCAGCGGCGCGGGATCCTGCGCCATCGGCGGCGCGCGGAAGGGCGCGAGCGCGTCGAGCGTGACGACCCACGGCGAGATGCTCGTGCAGAAGTTCTTGGCGAGGAACGGCCCCAGCGGCTGGTATTCCCAGCCCTGCACGTCGCGCGCCGACCAATCGTTCATCAGCACGAGCCCAAAGATGTGCTCCTCGGCCTGCGCGATGGGGATCGGCTCGCCGAGGGGGTTGCCGGGGCCGGTGAAGAACGCCACCTCCAGCTCGAAGTCGAGCGAGCGCGTCGGCCCAAACGACGGCGCGGGCGCGGTCGGCGGCTTGAGCTGGCCGCGCGGCCGGCGCACGTCCGTGCCGCTCACCACCACCGACGACGCGCGGCCGTGATAGCCGACGGGCAGGTGGAGCCAATTTGGCATGAGCGCGTTCTCCGGCCCGCGCAGCATGGTGCCGACGTTCGTGGCGTGATCGCGCGAGGAATAGAAGTCCGTGTAGTCGCCGATCTCGGCCGGGAGGCACATCGTCACGTCCGCCATGCGGTGCAGCGCGTGCGCGCGGAGCGCGGAATCATCGCGAAGCGTGGGCGTTTGCTCGTCGAGCAGGTGGGCGATGGTCTCGCGCGCCTTGCGCCACGCGGGCCGGCCGAGCGACATGAAATGGTTGAGCGCCGGCCGCGCGAAGACCGGCGCCCCATCGCCGATGCCATCGAGCATCCCGCGCTCCTCCAGCACGGCGAGGTCGAGGACATGCTCGCCGATGGCCACGCCCACGCGCGCCGCCCCGCCGGCATTCGGGCGGAAGATGCCGAAGGGCAGGTTCTGGATCGGGAACGGCGAGTCCGCGGCGACGGGAATGAAAGAGCGCATGGGAACGCCCTAGATCAGCCCTTCGCGGCGCGCAATCATCGCCATGCCCCGCAGCGTGAGATCGGCATCCTCCGCGAAGGGGCCATGCCACGCGCCGCGCAGCCACGGCGCGGCCCCGCCGGCGGCGACCACGCGCAAGCGGCGCTCGGGCACGCCCAACTCATCGGCCAGCGCGAGCAAAATCCCGCGCGCCATCCCGCGGAAGCCATGGATGGCCGCGGCGGTCATCGCCGCGCGCGTCGAGCGGCCCAGCGCGGGCGGCGGCGGCTCCGGCCGGACGCGCAGGCGGGGCCGGCGGCGCAATAGAGAGAGTGGGCACCTGT
>CALMOL010000511.1 GCA_937871685.1 uncultured Verrucomicrobiota bacterium | reverse complement strand
TCCATGACCTTTCCTCGCCCAACTTCTCTCAAACCGCGGCGAGGCGCTGGGGCAGGCGACAACGCGGCTTGGACGCCCGGCGCAAAGCTCGAGCGTCGGCCGCGCGAGAGGGGACACGTGCCGGTAACTGTGTCTCGCCCATTTGGAACCGGCCGCGGCCGGCGACGGGCGGGCAGCCGTCGTATTCCCGCGAGCCATCGACCGCCGACGTCGGCGGGAAGGGGGATGAAATCCATCCGCGGGGCGATGAATTTCATCCACCAGGGGGATGATTTTCATCCGCGGGGCGATGATTTTCATCCGCCGGGCGATGAATTTCATCCGGTGGGCGATGAAAACCGTCCCGCGGGGGCGGTATTTCGTCCGCGGGGCGATGAAAACCGTCGTCCAAGGGCCGAATTTCACCCCCATTCGGATCAAAACCATCCGGCGAGGGATGCATTCCGTCCCTCGGGGGACCAAATTCAGCGCTCGGAGGATGAAATTCATCCCCCCACCGGATGAAAATCATTGCCCCGCGGATGAAAATCATTGCCCCGCGGATGAAAATCGTCCCCCTCCTGGATGAAAATCGTCCGGTGACCGGATGAATTTCATCCGCCAGGGGGATGAATTTCATCCCTCTGCCGGACGGTTTTCATCCGGCGAGGGGTCGTTCCCAGAAGACCTCCGCTCCAGCTCCCTGAGGCCACGGCGGGTCCAGCGTTGACGGGTGGATCGCCGAACAAAAACCGCGTCGCCAAGTTTTTCTTGTTCCCGCAAATCTGGCCTGATACAACCGCCCTCTTGCCATGGCCATGCCGGAGGAATCTGCCGCCGTTTCCCCTCCCAAAGTTGTCTCCGCCGCTTCCGCACCCGCGGGGCCGCGGCCCTTCCGCATCTTCGTGTCGTCGCCGGGCGACCTCGGCGAGGAGCGCCTGATCTGCGCGCGGGTCATCGAGGGGCTCAAGGGGGAGTTCGCCCGCGCGGCGATGCTTCAGGCGATTCTGTGGGAGCAGGAGCCGCTCACCGCCGACGCCGGCTTCCAGGACCAGATCCTCCTGCCCTCGCAGACCGACATCGTGGTGATCCTCATCTGGTCGCGCCTGGGCTACCGCCTCCATTCCAAGTTCAAGCAGGAGGGCGACGCCGAAGCGCCCACCGGCACCATTTTCGAGTTCCGCGACGCGCTCGACGCGCGCCGGCGCAACGCGGCCAAGACGCCGGACATGATGGTGTATCGCAAGACCGCCGAGCCGCCCAAGCCCTCGGTCACCGACCGCGCGGCCTACCTCAAGACGCTGGACGACTACGAGCGCGTGGAGGCGTTCTTCAACTCCGCGTTCTTCAAGGATGCCGAGAACGAGGGAGCGTTCACGGGGGCCTTTCACACCTTCAAACGTGGCTCGGACTTCGCCGAGAACTTCGAGCGCCACCTGCGCGCGATGATCACCCGCCGCCTGGGCGACCAGGCGAAGGTTCGGACCGGGACGTGGGCCGGCGGCAGCCCGTTCCGCGGCCTGCAGGCCTTCGACTTCGAGCACCGCGCGCTCTTCGCCGGCCGCATGCGCGCGGCGATGGAGGTGCGCGAGGCCCTGCGCCGGCAGGCGGCGGCGGGCCGGGCCTTTGTGCTCGTCGTGGGCGCGAGCGGCGGGGGCAAGAGCTCGCTGGCGCGCGCGGGCGTGCTGCCCGACCTCGTGCAGCCCGGCGTGATCGAGGGCGTGGCCCTGTGGCGGCGCGTGGTGTTTCGGCCCGGCGCCGCGGAGGGCGAGCTGTGCCGCGGCCTGGTGGCAGCACTGATGAGCGGCGACGCCGCGGCGGGCGTGGGCTTGCCGGAGCTGGCCGACGAAGACAACACGTCCGAGTCGGTCACCAAGCGGCTGTGCGAAAGCCCCGCGGCCGCCGCGGTGCTCGTGGAGGGCGCCCTGCGCCACGCGGCCGACGCCGAGCGCGTCACGCAGCGCGAGCGCCTGGAAGTGCTGCGCCGCGAGGCGGACGCCAAGGGGCAGTTCGACGAGGTGAGGCATATCGACCAGACGCTCCGGGGCTTGAAGCCGCCGAAGGCGCGCCTCGCGCTGGTGATCGACCAGTTGGAGGAGCTGTTCACTGATCCGCGTCTCGACGACGCGTCTCGCGCTTCGTTCATCGCGCTGCTTTCCGCGCTCGCGCGGGGCGGGCGCACCTGGGTGCTGGCGACGCTGCGCTCGGATTTCTTCGCGCGTTGCGAGCTCATTCCGGAGCTGGTGGCCCTCAAGGAGGGGGAGGGGACTTATCACCTCCTCGCGCCCAACGAGGCCGAGATCTCGCAGATGATCCGCCACCCAGCGCGCTCGGCCGGCCTGGAATACGAGAAGGACCCGCGCACCGGCGAGTCGCTGGCCGGTGCGCTCCTCGTCGCCGCGACGCGGCAGGCGGGCTCGCTGCCGCTCCTGCAGTTCACGCTGGATGAATTGTATCAGCGCTCCGAGGCCGCCGGCCGGCCGACGCTCACCTTCGTGGACTATCGCGAGCTGGGCGGCTTGGAGGGCGCGGTCGCGCGTCGCGCCGAGGAAGTCTTCGCCGACTTCGCGCGGAAGGACCCGCGCGCGGAGACGGCACTGGCGCAGGTCTTCGCCGCGCTGGTGCGAGTGACGCCGGGGCCGGATGCCGCCGGCCGCGCGGTGAGCGCCGCGGCGCCGCTGGAGCGTTTCCGCGAGGTGCCCGGCGGGGCGGAGCTGGTCGAGGCGCTGATCGAGGCCCGCCTGCTGGTGTCGGACCGCGGCGAGGTGCGCGTGGCGCACGAGGCGCTGCTCGCCCACTGGCCGCGCCTGGCGGAGTGGATCGCGCGCAACGGCGAGTTCCTCGTCACCCGCGCGCGCATCGCCGCGGCGGCCGCGCGCTGGCGGGCCGAGAACCAGGCGGAAGACTTCCTCCTGCCGCGCGGCAAGCCGCTTGTGGAGGCCGAGGAAGTCCTCGCGGCGCGCCGGGGCGGCCTGACCGCCGCCGAGGCCGCGTTCATCGCCGCGTCCACCGAGTTGCGCCGCCGCGAGGAGCGCGCCGCCGCGGCGCGCCGGAAAAAGGTGCTCGCCGCGATCTCCGCCGCCGCGCTGGTAGCCGTGGCCTTCGCCATCCTCTCGTTCTTCCAATCGCAGCGTGCCGCCGCCGCCGCCAAGCGCGCCACCTTCGCCCGCGGCGAGGCTGAGAAGCTCATCGAGTTCATGGGCGTGGACCTGCGCGACAAACTCACGCCCATCGGCCGCCTGGAATTGCTCGACGACGCGAACAAGAAGGTGCGCGCTTACTACGAGGCCTTCGCCGCCGAGGCCGCGAACGACCCGGACATCCGCGCGCGCCAAGCCGTGGCGCTTACGAATCAGGGCGAGATCTCCCGCGCCCGCGGCGACGCCCCCGGCGCGCTGAAATCGTATCGCGAAGCCCTGGCGATTCAGCGCGCCCTCGTCGGCGCCGAGCCGGATTCCGCCGGCCGCGCCGCTGCGCTGGCCTTCATCGAAGAGCGCGTCGGCTTCGCGTTGCGCGCGCAGGGCGACTTGGCCGGCGCGCTCGAATCGCAGCGCTCCGCGCTGGCTCGCCGCGCGGCCTTGCTCCAGCGCGAGCCGGCTTCGCGGCGCTGGGCGCAGGATCTCTCCAACTCGCACGCCGCGGTCGGCGAGTTGCTCGCCGCGAGGGGCGATCTGCCCGGTGCGCTCGCCGCCTACGAGGAGGCGCTGAAGCTCGATCGCGCCCGCGCCGCGCGCCCGGACGCCGGGCCGAACGATCGCCACGACCTGTATTCGTCCCTGCTGGTGGTGGCCGACACGCTCCTCCAGCAGAACGTGCTGCCCAAGGCGATGGAGCACTACCGCGAGGCCCTGGCGATCATTCGCGCGCTCACCGCTGCCGATCCGAAGAACATGCTGTGGCAGGAAACCTTCGCGAGCGGGCTGGAGCACGAGTCCGACGCCCTGGCCGCCAGCGGGGATGCCACCCAGGCACTCGCGCGGCTGCGCGAAGCCTTTGCCATTCGCCGTCGCCTGTCGGCCTTCGATCCGATCAACGCGCTCTGGCAGTCCAACCTCGGCACTTCCCATCTCAAGGTCGGCGACGCGCTGCTTGCCGCCGGGGACGGCCCGGGCGGGCTGCGCGAGTTCGCGGATGCGCTTACGGTGGTGCAGCGGCTTGCGGACCTCGATCCCGATAACGTCCGCTGGCAGCGGGAATACGCCATGGTGCACCAGAAAATCGGCGCGGCCTTGCTCTCGCAGAAGGATTTCCCCGGCGCGCTGAAGTCCTTCCAAAACGCGCTCGACCTGATCCGCCGTGCCGCCGCGAAGGCGCCCGGCGACACGGATGCAGCCCACGATGTGTTCGTAAACCTCACGCTCATCGGCGATGCCCAGCGTGAACTGAAGGACACCACTGCCGCGCTGCGCGCCTACCGCGAGGCCCTCGCCGCCGTGCAGCCGCTGATCTCCCAGGACGCCACCAACGCCGCGTGGCGGCGCGACGAAGCCGAGACCGAGGACAAGCTCGCCGAGCTGCTGGAAGCGCGCGGCGAGTTCCCCGAGGCCCTCGCGCTCTATCGGCGCGCGCTGGGCGCTTACGAGAAGCAGTTCGCCGAGAACGCCGCTGACCCCGCCCTGGGCGTGGGCGTCGGGTGGGTCGCCTTCCACCTCGGCCGCGCCCTGCTGGCCACGTCGCCGCCCGACCCCATCGGCGCCCGCGCGCAATGGTCCCGCGCCCGAGCCGCGCTCGACGTTGTAAAGAAGTCTGGCGCCCCGCTCCCCAAGGAGTCTGCCGAGCAAGCCGGCGCGGTCGAGGACGGCATCAAGAAACTTTCCCCGCCGTGAACGCGTTCGCCCCCTCCCGCTTCCGCTGTGCTTCCAGGCGGACGGCGCGGTCCTCGCGCCGTGGTGGCGGCAAGGCCGCCTGAGAGCTTCGGCTCTCCGCGCCCGCGACAGCGCGAGGACCGTGTCGCCCCCCAAGTCGGGCAGG
>CALMOL010000510.1 GCA_937871685.1 uncultured Verrucomicrobiota bacterium | reverse complement strand
AGCTCGCATTGCAAGGAAGAGTGCCATGAACCCGAACCAACCAGAAGCTGCCTGCCCGTCGCGCCGCCGCCCTTGGACGCCCCGGCGCCGGCGCGTCGCCGGCTGGCCGCGCTCGTGCAGCGCCGCGAGCAACTGGTGGGGCTCTTGGCCATGGAGGAGCAGCGTTTGGTGCAGGCCGCTGACGCGCTCGTGCGCCGCCTGGGTGCGAAGCTCCTCAAGGAGCTCAAGCGCCAGGTTGCCGAGCTGGACAGCCTGATCGCCGCGCAGATCGATGAGGACGACGATCTGAAGCGCGACAACGCGCGCCTCCAGGAGGTCAAGGGCGTAGGCCCCACCACCGCGGCCACGTTGCTAGCGCAGATGCCCGAGCTGGGCACGCTCTCGCGCCACGAGGCGGCCGCCCTCGCAGGCGTCGCCCCGCGCAACCGCGACAGCGGCCTGTTCCGAGGCCGAAGGACCATCGGAGGAGGACGGCTGCCGGCGCGCCGCGTCCTTTCCATGGCCGCCGTGGTCGCCGCGCGCTTCAACCCCATCCTCAAGGCCTTCTACGAGCACTTGGTCCAAGCCGGCAAGCCCAAGAAGCTGGCGCTGACCGCCGTCATGCGAAAGCTCGTTGTCCTACTCAACCACCTCCTCAAAAACCCAAACTTTGCCCTTGCCTGACCAAGACCGTTGCTGACTCCTTTTCCGGAACGTGGAGCGAAGGAGCGGCGGGGCGATCCGACCACTCCACTGGCTGCCGCGGCCCCGCCCCGCCGCTCCGCAGCGCGGGCAGGGAGCAAGCGGACGGCTGGCGTGAGCGAAGCGAAGGGGAGGAGGGTGGAGGCCGAGAGGGAGCCGCGCGCAGGGAGGGACGAGTGAGCACGCGACCGGCGCCAGGAGGAGGACGCGCGCGACCGGCTCTCCATAAGGAAGCCGGCGGCGCGCGCTGTGCTTGAGCGTTAGCGAAGCAGAGCGCGTGACGACGAGCGCCGTTCGCGCCCGAGGCCCGCCAGCGACGGCGCGCCGGCTGCCGGGGCGTCCGTTGCTGCGCGAAGCGCCGAGAGGTTCGCCCCGACCAAGCAGCCGGCGTGACGGAGCGGTCGCGTTGGGCCTGCCTCCTGCCCAGGCCGGCCCACCCGACCCTGCGCCAGCGGGCGGCAGCCGACAGGAGGAAGTTTCGAGCCGCTACCACAGTCGGCACTTCATTCAAAACCACTTCCGCGCTTTCTCTCTCCGATGAAGACGGTTTTGTTCAGTAGATAGTTCCTTGATGCGATCAGTATGGAAGTATCCGCACCTAAATTTCTCACTTCGATGACGGAGCCGTCGGAGAGGTTGTATTGCCTAGACCGAGCAGCTCCAGCCGGAGCTAGTTCCCCGTCGTATACAGGTTTGAACTCGTCTGCTTTAAGTGACGGGAGCCAAGTCCGAACAGAGCGGGTTAATTCTTCATCGTTCAGCACACGGATAAAATACACGAAGACGCGGCATGACATCCCATCCAAAAAATCTACTTCCAGTTTCATCGCTCCAAAGGTGAGTCTACGCATGGCGGACGAGTCTGAACTCCACCTCGCTAGTCTTGTTCTATCGCCTGCATAAAGAGAAGTAGGCGGCCCCAACTCAAAAGTGTGCTCTTCGAGGTCCGACCCCATCTGGCAAGCCTGAACTCGGCAGGCCACAACAGTCAAAACGGCCAAGATGGCGCCGAGTTTTCCAAGGGACGTGTTCATGAGGCTAGCGACCACCTCTCTTTGCCTCCGTGAGGATTGAGTCCGGGAGGCGGCGAGCGATTTCCTCGTCTGACATTCTTATCATTTTGTGATTTGGCTGCTCAGGGCTCTGGGCCGGTATGTCCCCGCGATTTCGGGTGCTCATTCCGAATAAATTCAGAATCGCATGGCCCAGTTCGTGAGCTAGACCACGGCGAGCGAAACGAATTGCCCCGCCATACCCTACATTGTTATTTGGGTCGAAGAAAATGAAGCTTCCCGAGCCCGATCCCCGCCCATCTCCATCTCTAAAACGCCAACCCTCACCAATGGGAAGGGTCCAGTTTCCACCTTCTTTTGGAGCATACGCCTTCATGTTCGCCCAGCTGTTGTCGTAAAACGCCGCTTCTTCGGTTCCGGGCTGTAGTGTGTTGCCAATTACGATACGCTGACTGGAGTTGTGCATCGCCATTATGTTAGCCTGCATAGCAGGTATGCCGGCGTTGTAGATTTGCGCAAGTTGCACATGGGCTTTAACCGCATCCGCCGGATTTATATACGAGTAAACGAAATACAACCCAAGCGGGTCAACTCGATTGATCGGATCGTTCCCACAGTAGCGATACAGGTTGAAGTCGCCCGCCTCAAAATGCTTGGGGTCGGGCTGGAGGAACAGTCTGGTATCTGTTTTTGACATTCGCCTTGCCCTACCGGGATTCGCTTGAGATAGCCAGAGTTTCCTCGGCTTCATCACCAACTGGCTTGGCGAACCGCGCCCGAAGGATCTTACTCCGCGAAGAAAGGGGTCAGGCGGGAATGGCGCTTAGATAAGGGGAAGCGAGGCGTCGAGGCCGGCTTCCTGCTGGCGCTTGCCGCGGTGGGCTAGTTCGCGCATCTGGGGGCGCGGGCGGGTCATGAGCTGGTAGGTCTTGGGCCTTCGCTTGACGGCGCGCGGCTCGTGGCGGTTGGGGCGCAGCGGAACAACATCTTGCTCGATGACGCTGAGCAGACGCTCCCACCAGGCCAAGGAGGCGGGCCGGCCCAGGGCGCCGGCGATGGGCAGGGCGCTGGTCCAGGCGACGATGGCTTGCGTCAAGAAAGGGGTCAGGATAAAACTCATGACAGTTCATTCGAATTGGCGACCGGTCCAGGATGCTTGAGAGGCAAAAGTTGATGTCAAGTCCGTCCTCTTGACCAACGCGTAGCCTGCCGCCGACCTGGAAGTGTCATGAGTTTTATCCTGACCCCTTTTCCTGGGGGACGGCGCTCGATCAGCAGCGTTGCCGGCCAAGAAGTTGGAGGAGCGAAGGAGCGGCGGGGCGACCCTTACTCCACTGGCTGCCGCGGCCCCGCCCCGCCGCTCCGCAGCGCGCGCAGGAAGCGCGCGGACGGCTGGCGCGAGCCTGAGGAAGGGGAGAGGAGGGACGAAGGCGAGAGGAAGCCGCGCGCAGGGAGGAACGACCGAGCACGCCACCGGCGCCAGGAGAAGGACGCGCGGCGACCGGCTCGGCAAAGGGAAGCTGGCGGCGCGCTGTGCTCAGCGAGTGCGGCCGAGCAAGCAGAGCGCGTGACGACGAGCGCCGTCCAAGCCCGAGGCCCGCCAGCGACGGCGCGCCGGCTGCCGGGGCGTCGCGGCTGCGGGAGGAGCGAAGCGACGAGCGCCGAGAGGTTCGCCCCGAGCCAGCAGC
>CALMOL010000509.1:5245-7749 GCA_937871685.1 uncultured Verrucomicrobiota bacterium | reverse complement strand
CACGTTCGTCGGGGCCGGCACGGGCGCCGAGCTCGCCGACTCCGTGCGCGCCGCGCGCGCGAGTTACCGCGCCCTCCACCCGGACAGCCTGGTCGCCGGCTCGAACTTGGACACCCTCGATCAGCTCCTCACGCTCCACGCCGACCTCTGCGCCACGCGCGCCCGGCTGCTGCGCGCCGAGGTGGACGCCGACATCCCGGCGCAACGTCAGCGCGCCGAGGCGCTGGAGCGCGAGCTGGCCAGCCCGGCGCTGCCTCCGGCCGTGCGAGAATCCAAGCAGGCCACGCTCGACCTGATGCGCCGGCGCCTGGAAGTCTCCGAGCGCCGCCGCGCGCAGGCTGCCGAGACGGCCGCGCACCTCGACCGCATCGAGGCGCAGGTGTCCCTGGCCAGCGAGGACGCCGCCACGCCCGGCGCGCCGGCCGCCGTCCACGCCGACCTGGAAGCCGCCGGCCGTGTCCTGGAGGCTAACCGCGAGATCGCCTCCCTTCCCCAGGCTTGACCAAGGGCGGGGAGACCAGCCGGCAAAAGCGGCCGACCAACGGCGGCGGAGGACCGGCGAGGCTTCGCGGGGCGCGCTCAGGTGTATTTGAGCACTTCCTCCACCGTGGTCTCGCCCTCGTAGATGGAGCGCAGGCCGTCGTCGCGCAGGGTGGCCATGCCGAGCTGCACGGCCTTCTGCTTGAGGGTCACGGTCGGGGCGCGCTGGTTGATGAGTTCGCGCACCGAGTCGTTCATGTCCATCAGCTCGTAGATGCCCTTGCGACCGCGGTAGCCGGTCTGGTTGCAGTGGTCGCAGCCCTTGCCGTAGAAGAATTTCTTTGCGCCGATCTGCTCCGGCGTCAGTCCGAGCTGGCGCAGCACGGCCTCGGTCGGCTTGTATTCCACGCGACAATGCGTGCAGATGCGGCGGATCAGACGCTGCGCCAGCACGGCCTCCAGCGTGGCCGAGAGGAGGAATGGCTCCACGCCCATGTCGAGCAGGCGCGTGACGGCGCCGGGGGCGTCGTTCGTGTGCAGCGTGGTGAAGACCAAGTGGCCGGTGAGCGAGGCTTGGATGGCGATTTGTGCGGTCTCCAAGTCGCGCGTCTCGCCGACCATGATGCGGTCCGGGTCCTGGCGCAGGAAGGCGCGCAGCACGCGGGCGAAGTTCAGCCCGATGGACTCCTGCACGGGCACCTGCACGATGCCTTCGAGATCGTATTCCACCGGGTCTTCCACGGTGAGGAGCTTGGCGTCCACCGTGTTGATCTTGCGCAGGCAAGAGTAGAGCGTCGTCGTCTTGCCGGAACCGGTGGGGCCGGTGACGATGAAGATGCCGTTCGGCTTGTCGAGCGTGCGCAGGAGGTAGTCGTAGAGCCACGGCGGCATGCCGAGCGTCTCGAGGTCGAGGTTGACCACGGAGCGGTCGAGCACGCGCAGCACCACGCTCTCGCCGTGCTGGGTGGGCAGCGTGGAGACGCGCAGGTCCACGCTCTTCTCGCCGAGGCGCTTTTGGATGCGGCCGTCCTGCGGCACGCGGCGCTCGGCGATGTTCAAGCCGGCCATAACCTTCACGCGCGAGGTGACGGCGGGCGCGAGGTGGCGCGGCGGCGGAGCCATCTCGTAAAGCGCGCCGTCCACGCGGTAGCGGATCTTGAACTCGTTTTCGAAGGGCTCGAAGTGGATGTCGCTGGCGCGGTCCTGGATGGCCTGCGCGACGATCAGGTCCACGAAGCGAATGATGGGCGCGGAGTTCGCCTCGGCCTCGGGATCGACCACGGCCGCGTCGGCGCCGAAAGAAAGCGAACCGGCGCCGAGCTGCTTGAGCACGTCGTCGAGCGAGGCGGTGTCGGCCCCGTAGTAGCGGCGCAGGCGATCCTCGATCTGGTGCGCGGGCGCGACGGCGATTTGGATCGATCGGCCAAGCGCGAAGCGGAGATCCTCGACCGCGTGCTGGTCGAAGGGATCCACCAGCGCGAGGGTGAGCGTGCCGTCGTCCGTCTCGCCGACGGGCAGCGCGCCGTGGAGCCGCGCGAGGCCGGCGGATAAGAGCCGCTGCGTTTCCGGGGCGGCTTCCCAACCCTCCAGGTCGAGGTATTCCACGCCGAGATGATCGGCGACCGCGTGGTGATACTCCGCCTCGGAAACGATGCCGAAGTCGATCATCGCCTGGAGGAGACTCTTGCCGTTGTTGGCGGCCTCGGTGCGCAGGTCCTCGAACTGCGCGCGGGAAAGGATGCCGCGTTCGTGGAAGAGGGCGTAGATCTGCTCGTCGCGGGGCATGGGAAGGGACGGCCAGCCTAGCCACGGACAGGCGGTTGTTTACGGGAAACGATTGAGACGTGACTGACTGCCACGCGATTAGAACAGATCAAGCCTCTCGCATACGGACCGGCTGGCCGCACCTCGTCGAGCGCGGTGCCCGGTTGAATTGTCCACAGAGGTCACAAAGATCTCAGGGGGGCGACCTTCTCCGAAACCGCGATGAGCAGCTCACCCGAGGGAGTTTCCAGGTCATGCGC
>CALMOL010000509.1:0-5145 GCA_937871685.1 uncultured Verrucomicrobiota bacterium | reverse complement strand
TCCAGGTCATGCGCCTGGCGCATCAGGCCCTTCGCATGACCCAGGAGGTCAGGCGCTTGGGTCATTTGGTCAGGCGCATGACCCAGGGTGGTCATGCGCAGGGCACCAGGGGGCCATGGACGGGGTAGGGGCAGCCATCGCATTCAGCGATCTGGCAGTCATCGACCGAGTTTTCGAGCCGGAAACGATGCCGACTCATGAGCATCAAGACGGCTCTAGAGAGAGCAAGCCCGAGCTGGAATGCGCCAAGGGCAGAGGATCGTCCAATCGAGAGGCGCTCTAAAACGAAAGCGAATCCGTGAAGACGTTCGGTTTCGCCTTCATCCGGTAAAACCTTTGCTGAAGCGCATCACCATGCTCTGCCTCCAAGCGGCGCCATTCCTCCAAGCTCAACGGCAAGAAGGCCAGCGTATCGCTGCCGTCCGAGTCGATGCAGAGACGCACCTCGTAGTCCGGGACGAGCGCCTCGTTGAGCGCACACAGCGTGAGGTGCCGATCCTCCATGCTGAACGTCAGCGGGACTCTGAGACGCTTGCCTTTGTAGTGGACGTAGAGGTCGTAGCCTCCCGTGGTTTCGGCATCAACGAGTTCGGGAGCGAGCGACCCGGTCTTGAGGACGGCCTCGCAGCTTTCCACGATGGCGTCATCTTCCTCCCGCCAGTCAACCCAGAAGAGGTGGCCCTCGTCCTCGATCAAGATTTGACCAGCGGCGGCGGGAGGTGCCGCCAGAAGACGCGCAATCAGCTCCCCACTCATCGGCTAGGAGGTTGCAGGCTTGAGCCGAACCAAACTTGAGCGGCCGCGCCTCACGCTCCCACCTGCGAAGGGTGGAACACGCGGTTCTTCTCGTTGTGCCACGTCGCGAGGGCGAGCAGGGGCCAGTTGTTCCGGTAGGAGTCGTATTTGAGGTAAAACACCCGCGGGAATCCCGTGCCGGTGGTCCAGGGCTCGGTCCAGGAACCGTCGGGCTCCTGCGTGGTGACCAGGAATTCCATGCCGCGCTGGATGGAGCGGCGGTTCAAGTCACCGCACGCGATCAGGCCCATCAGCGCCCACGCGGTCTGCGAGGCGGTGCTCGGGCCGCGGCCCTTGAGCATGGGGTCGTCGTAGCTCGCGGCGGTCTCGCCCCAGCCGCCATCGTCGTTCTGGCAGGATTCCAGCCAATCGCGGCCGCGGATGATCCAATCGGCGCGCATGTCCAGGCCGATGGCGCGCAGGCCGCGCAGAACCTGCCACGTGCCGTAGATGTAGTTCACGCCCCAGCGGCCATACCAGGAGCCATCATCTTCCTGCGTGTCCTTGAGCATGCCGATGGCGCGGCGCACGAGGGGCAGCTCGCGCGAGTAGCCGAGGTAGCCGAGCAGCTCCAGCACCCGCGCGGTGAGGTCGGAGCAGGTGGGATCGAGGATCGCGTTGTGGTCGGCGAAGGGCATCTCCTCCAGCCAGCGCTTGGTCACGTCGCGGTCAAAGGCCGCCCAGCCGCCGTCCCGGCACTGGAACGACAGCAGCCACGGCAGCGCTCGCCCAAAGCTGGCCTTGGCTGCGGCGGGGTCCGACGGGCGCACATGGCGCAGGGCCATGAGCACCATCATGGTGTCGTCGGTGTCGGGGTAGTAGTCGTTGTTGTATTCGAAGGCCCAGCCGCTGGCCACGGGGTGCGGGTTGGCGTGGCGCCAGTCGCCGCGCAGGTGGCGCACTTCCTTGGAATACAGCCAGTCGGCGGCGCGCTGGAGAGCGGGATGGTCCGAGGGCACGCCGCTCTCGGCGAGGGCGATCATGTTGATCGAAGTGTCCCACACCGGCGAGAGGCAGGGCTGGATGCGGAAGTCCTCCGGGTCGTGGACGAAGAGGCCCTCGAAGTCCCGCGTGGCTTTCTGGTAGATCGGATCGTCCTCGGGCACGCCGGCAGCTTCCAGCGCGATGAGCGAGTTGAGCATCGCCGGGAAGATGGCGGCGAGACCGTCGGAGCCCTCGCCCATGCGCTCGGTCATCCAGGCGAGGGCCTTCCGGAGCGCGTGCGGGCGCGAGGGCCGCCAGGGGAGCGCCTCGATGCGCTTGAGCAGGCGGTCCCAGCGCAGGAAGAAATTGCGCCACGCGAGGAAGCGCGGCGCGCGCGGCAGGGAGAAGTCGGCGTCCTCGGTGCCCACCGGATACAACTCGTGGAGCTGGAGATGATCGGGGACCGGGCGCGTGGGCTTGAAGTGGTTGATGATCGCCAGCGGGATCACCATGGCCCGCGTCCACGACGACATGTCGTAGATGTTGAAATAGAACCACTCCGGCAGCATCACGCACTCAACCGGGATGGCCGGCAGGTATTTCCACGGGAACTGGCCGAGGAGCGCGAGGTAGAGCTTCGAATACGTGTTCGTCTTCGGGATGCCGCCGCGGCGCAGGATGGACGCGCGGGCCTCGATCATCCACGGATCGTTGGGCGAGTCACCGGCGAGCTTGAGCGCGAAGTAGGCCTTCACGCTGGCGTTCAGCTCGCTGGGGCCGCCCTCGTAGATGTTCCAGCCGCCGTCGGGGAGCTGCCGGCGGCGGATGTGCGCGGCGCACTTTTCCTGCCGGGCGGGATCCACCTTCCCGCGCCAATGCATGAACGCCACGTAGTCCGAGCAGAGCGTGGAATCCACGAAGAGCTCGCCCACCCAGTGGCCGTCAGGCTTTTGGAGGCGCAGGAGATTATCCTGCGCGGCGGTGATCGCCGCCTGGATCGCGTCGGCGGACGGCGCCGTGAAGCGCCGCGAGGGAGTGGCTCGGGGGAAGAACGACGCGGACGGCGAGGGGGGCTCCATGGAAAGGATTTCAATAGCGTCGAGCCTCAAGCTTCAAGGGGAAGCTTGCAGGACCTAGCCTGAAAGGACCGTCAGGCCGCGGCCGCGGCGACGGAAGGCTTGGCGGCGGCGCGCTTGACCTGCTCACCGGTGAGGTGGCCGCGGCCGGCGGTCACGCCGTTGAAGGCGTTCACCGTCTTCCCCTTGCCGGAGGGCTTGGGCTTGGAGCCGAAGTTGAACTTGATGTTCTTCCACATGTCGCCGCGCTGGGCGTTTTCCTTGCCGCCGAGCGTGGCGCTCGGCTCGTAGCCGCAGTGGACCATGCAGTTCTCGCAGCGCGGGTCGCGCGCCTTGCCCTGCACCACGCCATACTTATCCCAGTCCACCTTTTCGAGCAGCTCGCCGTAGCTCGAGAAGTGGTTGTCGGTCATGAAGTAGCACGGGCCCTTCCAGCCGCCGATGTTGCGCGTGGGGACGGCCCAGGCCGAGCAGGTCAGCTCGCGCTGGCCGGCGAGGAACTCGAGGAACACGGGCGTGTTCAGGAACGGGAAGCGCGCGGCCCAGTCGAGGGAGTCCTTGAACTTCTCGCGCGTCATGTCGCGCGTGAGGAAGAAGTTCTCCGGCTGGAGGCCGAGGCGCTCGACCATGTCTTTTTTCGCCGCGTCGTAATCATAGCCGGGCGAGATGGTGTGGCCGTCCAGGCCGATCTCGCCAAGGAACTCATACATGGCCTCGATCTCGGCCATGTCGGTCTCCTTGTAGATGGTGGTGTTGGTGGCCACCTGGTAGCCGAGGAGCTTGGCCATGCGCATGGCGAGGACGCACTCCTTGAAGACGCCCTCGCGCTCCACGATGAGGTCGTGGGTGTATTCGAGGCCGTCGAGGTGGACGTTCCAGTAGAAGAACTGGTTTGGCGCGATCACGGGCGCGGCCGGGTCCTTCGGGCCCTGCCGCACGGCGTCGGCGTCCTTGGCAGAAACGAGGTCCTGCGCGACCAACTCGACGAGGTGCTTCTCAACCACCTGCGGCTTCTTCAGAAACTCCTTCGCCAGCCACGCGCGCATCTTGCGGCGCATGAACATGGCGTTGGTGCACATGTAAACGATGCGGCCCTGGCCGAGGATGCCATCGGTCAGCGCCTCGATCTGCGGGTAGATGAGCGGCTCGCCGCCGCAGATGGAGACCATCGGCGCGTTGCAATCGATGGGCGCCTGGAGGCAATCCTCCAGCGGCATCACGTCCTTGAGCGAGGTGGAATACTCGCGGATGCGCCCGCAGCCGGTGCAGGTGAGGTTACACGTGTGCAGCGGCTCAAGCTGCAGGACGGTGGCGAAACGCGGCGTGCCCTTGAGCTTGTGGCGGATGATGTGCGAGGCGACTTTCGCAGTCGAGGCGAGCGGGAATCTCATGCCGGATTTTTGGAACGCGGAGGCTACGGGCAGGAGGAGGAATGGTCAAGGTGGTGGAGGGGACGTAAGAAGTGAGAAGTAAGCGGTGAGAAGTGGAAAACGCGGCCGTGTCATGGAAGGGAGTCTCGCAGAAGAGAATGCCGCGATCCCTCGCTTCATGGGGCGCGCCCGCGCCGAGATTTCACTTCTCGCCTGTCACTTCTCACCCTTCGCCTTGGCCAGCAGCGCCTCGAAGCGAGGATCGCCGCGCAGGGGCGTCCATAGGGGATCCTTGCGCAGGTAGCCATAGGAAAGGTAGCCGGGCATCGAGAGCAGGGTTTGCACGGCCTGCAGCGCGGCGTCCTTCTCGCCGGTCCACGCGCAGGCCTGGGCAAGGCCCTGGAGGACGAGCGGGCCCTGGTAGGCATCGTCGGCGACGGGCTTCATCTGCACGGCGCGGCGGGCGGCGTTGAGGGCGTCGTCCTTGCGGCCGAGGCCGGCGTCGATCTGCGCGAGCACGGCCAGGAAGCGCGGCTCCTCCGCGAGATTGCGCGGGCGGTTTACCAGGGCGGCGCGCGCGGCGGTGAAGGCGACGCGGGCTTGGTCGGCGCGGCCGGCGGCGCGGGCGATGAGCGCCTCATACCAGGCCCGCGGGTAGTAGAACGAGAAATCCACGTCCTGGAACTCGGTAAGCGACGAGGCGGCCAGAGCGCGCTCGGCGGCGGCGAAGTCGCCCTCGGCCAGCTCCAGGAGCACGCGCTGCGGGGTGACGGCCCCGCCGGGATCGAAGCGCAGCGGGAGCGCGGCGAGCGCGCGGCGCAGGCGGGCGGTGTCGCCGGTGGCGGCGAAGTCGCAGGTGGCCACGGAGCGCTCGGCCTCGGCCGCGGGCCCCCCCCCCCGGCGCGGGAGAAAGCCCCACCCCCCGCACCCGGCCCACTCGCGCGGGAGGAGGGAGTTGTCGCCGAGGCGGCCGACCGCGG
>CALMOL010000508.1 GCA_937871685.1 uncultured Verrucomicrobiota bacterium | reverse complement strand
GCGCGCTACGTGCTGGTGGGGCGGGGGAACGACCTCCCGCGCGTGCGGGCGCTTGCGGCCGGGCTGGGCGTGGCGGACGCCGTCACCCTCGCGGGTGGCGCGGGCGACGAGGAACTGCTCGATTATTACCGGCTTTGCGATGTGTTCGCGATGCCCTCACGGGGCGAGGGTTTCGGCATCGTGTTCCTTGAAGCGCTCGCGTGCGGAAGGCCGGTGATTGCGGGCAATGCCGACGGCTCGGCCGATCCGCTGCTCGACGGCAGGCTCGGCTGGCTGGTCGATCCGGACGACCCGGCGGCGCTCGCGTCGGCGCTCATTGCCGCCCTCCGGCGCGAGCACCCGGACCCGAGCCGCTTCGACCCCGGATGGTTGCGCGCGCGGGTGATCGAGGAATTTGCTTTTCCCCGCTTCAAGTCTTTGCTTGCGGCCGAGCTTCGATCCTTCACCCTCGGTGCCGCATCGGCTCCCGAAACCACCTGACTCGCCGAGGACGCCTCATGTGCGGCATCGCTGGATTCCTTTCGAGTTCCAACGCGCCCGGCGCGCTCGACGGGATGCTTCCGGCGCTTCTTGGCGGCATCCGCCATCGCGGGCCGGACGCAGAAGGCACCTGGGTGTCGCCGGGGGGGGAAGCCGGCTTCGCGCACTCGCGCCTTGCCATCATTGACCTGTCGCCGGCCGGGCGGCAGCCGATGCACGTGCTGGATGGTCGTTATACGATCGTCTTCAACGGTGAGATCTACAACCACCGTGCGCTCGCCGCCGCCTTGCGGGCGGAGGGAATGGAGGTGCGCACCCAGTCGGACACCGAGATCATCCCGCTGCTCTGGCACCTGCGCGGGCCCGCGGGGCTGCGTGCGCTGCGGGGGATGTTTGCCTTCGCGCTGTGGGACCACGCCGAGCGCTCGGCGGTGCTGGCGCGCGACCCGCTCGGCATCAAGCCGCTTTATTACGCGCCGAGATCGGATGGATCACTGGCCTTCGCTTCCGAGCTGCGGGTGCTGGTGAACGCGGGAATCGTGCCGCGCGCGCTCGACCCGCAAGGGCTCGCCGGCTTCCTGCAACGTGGCTCCGTGCCCGAGCCGCGCACATTGCTGGCCGGCGCACGCTGCCTGGAGGCGGGACATTGTCTGCGCTGGCGCGCCGGGAAGACGGAGGGGGCCGCCTATTGGCAGCTCCCGTTCGGCGGCGGGTCGGTGATGGGCGACCCGATTCCGGCCGGCGAGGAAACGGCGTGGGCGCGCGAGGCGCTGCTCGATAGCGTGCGCCGCCACTTCGTGAGCGACGTGCCGGTGGGGCTGTTTCTTTCCGGCGGGCTGGATTCAACGGCGTTGCTTGCGCTATCGCGCGCGGCGGGGCATGAAGGGGTGCGGACGTATTCGATCTCCTTCGAGGAACGCGAGTTCGACGAGGGCGCGGCGGCGGCGCGGACGGCGGCGCATTTCGGCGCGCGGCACACGGACTTCCGCTTGGGCGCGAGCGAGGCGCGCGGGCTCTTCGACCGATGGCTCGCCCGGCTGGACCAGCCGAGCGTGGATGGATTCAACACCTTCGCGATCTCGCGCGTGGCCCACGACGATGGCGCGAAGGTGGTGCTCTCCGGCTTGGGCGGTGACGAGCTGCTGCGCGGATACCCGAGCTTCGAACGCGTGCCGGCCATGCTGCGCGCGGCGCGGCGGCTCGGCCCGCTGCGCGGTGCGGCCGGCCGGGTGCTCCGCGCGTGGCCGGGGCACCCGCGGATGCGAAGGCTGGGCGAGTTCTTCGGCGGACCGCCCACGGTGGGCGCGGCGATGACGGCGCAGCGCGGGATCTTTACTGCGGGGGAGGCGCGGGCGCTGGCGGCGCATTTCCTCGGCGCGCGAGATCCCCGGGACCTCGGCCCGGAAGAGGCGCCGGAGCCGGATATCGGGCTGCCGTCCACGCCGGCCGACGACGCGGTTCGCGACGCGGTGAGCGCGCACGAGGTCACGCACTACATGCGCAACCAACTCCTGCGAGATTCCGACGTGGCGAGCATGGCGTGGGCCTTGGAACTGCGGACGCCCCTCGTGGACGCGGCGCTTTTCGAAGCGCTGGCGCGGATCCCGCCCGGGCGTCGCCTGCGGCCGGGCAAGGCGTTGCTGCTCGCGGCGGTGCCAGAGGTGCCGGAATGGATTGCCGGGAGACCGAAGCGAGGATTTTCGCTTCCCTTCGAGCGCTGGCTCACGACGGAGTGGCGGGGGGTGCTCGACGATGGCGCGCCCTCGGCCGCGGGCGTGGCGGCGACAACTTGGTATCAGCGGGGGTGCCTTTTTGTGCTGAGGCGGTGGATGGGGAGCTGACCCAAGGGTTGGAATCACTTTCCCAGCAACTCGCGCATGCGGGCGAAGCCGGCCTTGGCGGAGGTCTCGGTGGCAGGCTTGTTCATCTCGGCCTGGAAGGAGATGCGCTCGAAGTGGCGCGGGTCTAGCTCGCGCAGGAAGGACGAGGGGTAGCGTGGCAGGGCTTGGCCGTGGCGGCGGCGGGCGACGCAATGGAGCAGCGTCAGGCGCTCGCGCGCGCGGGTGACGGCGACGTAGAAGAGGCGGCGCTCCTCGTCGAGCGTGCCCTCCTGCTTGGAGCGATCGTGCGGCAGCAGGCCCTCCTCGACGCCGGCCACATACACCTGCGGAAATTCCAGGCCCTTCGCGGCGTGGAGCGTGATGAGGGTCACGCCGTCGGCAGGGCCGCTGCCCTCGTTCTCGTCCTCCTGCCGGTCGGCGCGCAACGCGAGGCGGTCGAGAAAGTCCTGGAGCGACTTGCCGCGGGCGCGCGCCGTTTCCAGGTCGCGCAGGATCTCGCGCACGGCCTCCTCGCGCTTGTCGGCTTCCTCGGCGGTCTTGCACGACTTGCGCAGGTCCTCGAAGAAGCCGGTCTCGGTGAGCATCTGGCGCGCGAGGGCGCCCTGGTCGGCGAGCGGCGCGAGGATGCGGGCCTCCCACGTCTCGAGGAACGTGCGAAAGGACGCGATGGCTTCGCGCGCGCGGCGGGGAAATTCGGCGAGCACGGCCTCGTCGGCGAAGGATTCCCACAGGGGCCGGCCGGCCTTGGCGGAGTGGGAGAGGAGGCGCTCGAGGGTCGCCTCGCCAATGCCCCGGGGCGGGGCTTGGAGGGCTCGCAGGAGGGCGAGGTCGTCCGCTGGATTCGAGAGAAGGCCGAGCCACGCGAGCGCGTCCTTGACCTCGCGGCGATCGAAGAACGACTTGCCGCCGACGAGGCGGTAGGGCACGCCGCGCTCGCGCAGGGCCTCCTCCACGGGCTTGAACTGCGCGTTGGTGCGGAAGAGCACCGCGAAGTCGCGCCACGCGGCGCCGTCGTTGAGCTGGCGACCGTGGATCTCGGCGACGAGGAAGTCGGCCTCCGCCTTCTCGTCCGGCGCGGCGACGAGGCGGGGCTTCTCGCCGTCGCCGAACGCGCTCCAGAGCTTCTTCGGGCGGCGGCGCGGGTTGTGGCGGATGACGCCGTTGGCGAGGTTGAGAATGTGGTTCGTGGAGCGGTAGTTCTGCTCCAGGGCGACCACGGTGGCGCCGGGGAAGTGGCGCTCGAAGTCGAGGATGTTCGACACGTCCGCGCCGCGCCAGCTGTAAATGGACTGGTCGTCGTCGCCCACCACGCACACGTTCGGCGGCGTGCCGGCGGAGAGAAGGCGCACGAGGTCGAGCTGGAGCCGGTTGGTGTCCTGGAACTCGTCCACCATCAAGTAGTTCCAGCGGGCCCGATGTTTTTCGCGCACGACCGGATGCTCGCGCAGCAGGCGCACCGCGAGCAGGAGGAGGTCGTCGAAGTCCACCGCGTTGAGCTGGCGAAGCTCGCGCTGGTAGCGGGCGAAGACCGAGCCGACGAGCGTTTGCTCGGCGTTCTCGCCGGCGGGCGCGTCGATCCCGAGGTTCTTGGCCTTGGAGATCAGCGCCTGGGCGGCGGACGGTTCCAGCTTCTCGTCCTTGGCGGCGACGCGCTGGATGATGCGGCGGAGGAGGCCGGTGGAGTCGCCCTGGTCGTAGATGGCAAAGTTTTCCTTCCACCCACCGAGCTTGGCGATGTCCTGCCGCAGCAGGCGCACGCAAAGGGAATGGAAGGTGGAGATGGTGAGGAGTTTCGCGGCTTCCTTGGAGACCATGCCGGCGGTGCGCTCGCGCATCTCCTCGGCGGCCTTGTTCGTGAAGGTGACGGCGAGAATCGCGCGCGGGTCGATGCCCTGCGAAAGCATCCAGGCGATCCGCGCGGTGATGGTGCGCGTCTTGCCCGTGCCAGCGCCGGCGAGGATCAAGACGGGGCCGGTGGTCTGCTTGACGGCGCGGAGCTGCGCGTCGTTGAGGTCGAAGAGGCGGAAGGACATTCGGACAAAAACTTAGCCACGGAGGCACGGAGAACGCGGAGTCCCGAGAAGGGAAAGATGAACCACGAAGGCACGAAGAACACGAAGTGATGCCCTGCAATTTTGTCTCCCCTTCGTGGGCGTCGCGTCCTTCGGGATGAGTTTCCGGCGCAGGAGTGGTCGGCTGCGAAGGAACGGCCTGTCCGGGCCTGCCCCGATTCGTCGGTTTTCCGTGTTCTCCGTGCCTCCGTGGCAAAAATAGGGTCAAGGCTTCGACGGGCCGCCGCTTTGGCCGCGGGCGCGGCGGAGCAGCTCGCCGACGTTGGCGATGACCATGCTCTCGCCGGCGGAAAGGTCGGCCATGCGCACGTTGCCGAGCTGGGCGAAGCGCTCCTGCAGCACGGCGTGCAGCGGCGAGGCGCGCAATTCCTCCTCCTGCTCGAAGCCACGGCGCATCAGGCCGAGCAGGAAGTCCGAGGCCACCACGGTGACAAGGAACACGTTGCCCACGAGCGAGGATAGGAAGGTAATGACCGACATCACCGAGAGCGACATCTGGCGAATGAACGGGATCGAGGCGATCACCACGATCACGATCCCGGTGACGGACGCGTAGAACATCCGTTGGCGCAGGGCCGTGAGCGTGCGGTTCATGTCCTCCTCGCCCGCCGGGCGGCAAAGATTCCCGGCGTCGGCCACCACGAAGAGCGGCGCGAGCAACAGGATGAAGAAGCCAAGGAAGAGCCAGAACGAGCCCGCCTGCGCGGCGATGATGACCACCACCGCAAAGAACAACGAATAGAGCGGCGCCACGATCACGCACACCCAGCCGGGCATCGGCGACTCGGGAACCATGGTGCGCAGCGTGAGGCACGCGCGCATCAGACCGGGGAAGAGGCCGAAAATCTTCGGCAGGAGGACCACCACCGCCATCGCCGCGAAGATCGCCCCGATGCCCATCAGCTCCTGCGGGTTCCCCGAAACCAGCCAGCGGATCGGGATGGCGAAGAGCAGCAGCGGTCCAAGCAACTGGCAGAAATACGCGAAGCGCGCGCAACGCCGCGACTCGCGCACCTCGCTCCAGCGCCACGCGCCCCACAGCGCCAGCGCGGCCGCGCCAGCCTGGAAGAGGAACAGCAGCAAGACGATGACCCGCACGGCGAAGGGCGTGCCCTCGCCGAAGACCCCCTTCAACGTGTCCACCACCTGCGAGAGCGAGGCCAAGGCAAGCCCCACGCCGGAAAACCAGAGCACGGCCCGCCGCCACGCGGCGTAGTTCTGGCCAAGCGGATACTCGATGGGCAGCGATGCGCTCTTCAGCGCGGCGATCTCTTCCTCGGCCGCCTTCTCCTTCGTGAAATTGCTGGCGAGGATGCGCCGCGCGAAGACCTGCGCGAGGCCGGCCGCCTCGGCACCGTGGCCGGCGAGCGCCTTGGAGAACTGACCCATGAAGCCGGCCCCAGCCGGCGTAGCCGCGGCGGGAACGCCCGGTGCCGGACCAACGGCGCCATACGCGCCATGAATCGGCGGCGGCGGGGGTGGCGCTGGCGGCGCGCCCGCCGCCCCGGGCGCGGCGGGAATGAGCTGCGCGATGGTGCCCCACTGCGTCGCGCCCGCCTGGCAGCAGTGCGTCTGGGGCGTGATCTCGCCGCGCGAGAGCATGACCCGGAGGAGTTCGACGGGGAAGGGGCCGTCCGGGGTGCGGTCAGCGCGGAGGATATAGTAGTCGCTCATGGGCGGTGCCGGACGAAACGCCGGGCGCGCGCGGATTCCAAGCGCGAGGTGACGCCGGCGACGCGATTTCGCGGTGGAGAGGGATCGACCACGGACCGCCCGATCAAGGCTTCCTCACGAACTTTTCCCACTCCTTGTTGTAGGGGTGAACGCGCGAGATCGGAGCGCCGCGATTGTCCACGAGCAGCCGGCCCTCGTTGTGCCACTGGATGATGCCGCCGAACACGTTCACGGCGCGCGTCCAGCCTGCGGCGCGCAGGCGTTCTGCGACCTTGCCGCTGCGCCAGCCGATGGTGCAATAGACAACCACGGGCCGGTCCTTCGGTGGCAAGCCATCCGGGAGGCTCGGCCCGAAGACTGCATCGCTCAAGCCAAACTCCACGAGGCGCGCGCCGGGCAGATGCGAAACCTCCCATTCTTGCTGCGCGCGGGTATCCAGCACCGTGGCGCCATCCTCGGAAATGAGCCGGGCTGCTTCTGCCGTGTCCACCATCGGCGCCGAGATGCCCCGCAGCGCGCGACGCACGGCAGTCGCGTAGGCATTTTCGTCCGGCGCGGCGGCCGGCTCGGCTCCCACGGCGACGGCCGCGGCCAAGCCGAGGGCGGCGCGGAGCAGGGCTCGGTTCATCGCTTCGGGTGAGCTGCAGAGTCCGCCGAAGTCAGCGGATGAAGTAGGAGAGATTCTCGAGCTCCATGGCCAGGTCCACCGTGTTCACGACGACATGTGGTGGCACTTGAAGCACGCAGGGCGCGAAATTGAGGATCGCCTGCACGCCGGCGCCAACGAGAAGATTCGTCACCTCCTGCGCGGCCGCGGCGGGCACCGAGAGGATGGCGAGCTTGATGGCGTGGGCGCGGATAAACTCGGAGGCGCCCGAGATCGGGTGCACGGGCATCTTGGCGTCGCCCACGCGGCGGCGGCCGGCCTCCAGGTCAAAGGCGGCGGTAATCTCGAATCCTTCGCGCGCGAAGCCGCCCGCGTAGCCGAGCAGCGCCGCGCCGAGATTGCCGGCGCCCACGAGGATCACCGGCTGCAAGCGCGTGGTGCCGAGCACCTCCGTGAGCCGCGCGGCGAGCGCCTCGACGCTGTAGCCCAGCCCGCGCGTGCCGAACTGGCCGAGGAACGAGAGATCCTTGCGCAATTGCGTCGGCTTCACCCCCGCGGCCTTGGCGAGCGCTGCTGACGAAACCGTGGCCACGCGGTTGGCGCGCAGGCGCTGGAGACCGCGGTGATACAACGACAGCCGATAGACCGCCTTGCGCGGGATGGGTGGCTTGCTCATGCCTTGTGAAAAGGTCCGGGGGTTTTCACAAGGAGCAAGCGCGCT
>CALMOL010000507.1 GCA_937871685.1 uncultured Verrucomicrobiota bacterium | reverse complement strand
CCTCATGGAAGCGCCGCCACTGCTCGGCGGACCCTCGCCGCACGAGCAGGACGTGTCGCGCAAGGTGGTGCATTTCTCCGACGAACTGCGGCGCCTTTCCCCGCCCGTGCGCCTGGCCGCCGATCCGGCCGCCGACGAAGCGCGCCAAGCCGCCGAGGCCGCCGCGCCGCCCAAGCGCTACACGGTGCGGATCTCCTGAGGAGGAAAACTCGCAGTTCGAAACTCGAAGCAAGGCCCGAAGGGAGAAGCGCCAAAAGCAGCGCGCAGGACCAAGACGACTTCCGGCGCTTGCCGTCCTTTTCGGCGCTTGTTTCGAGTTTCGAATTTCGAGCTTCGAGTTTCATCTGTGACGGCCAAGCGCCTTGCGCGCCTCCGCCCGCGAGCGATGGCCGGGGCGTGAACCCCCTTCGCCTTTCCCGCGCGCCGCGCCGCGCCGCGCGCCTCGTTCCGGCTCTCCTCGGCTTGCTGCTGCCCGTCCTGCCGGCCGCGGCCCAAAAGCCCTCCACGCTCACCGGCGCGGGCGCCTACGGCGATTGGCGCGCCGATGCCCCCGGCGTGCGCCGCCGCCTTACCTCCAAGGACCTGCCCGCGCCTTTCTCCACCAAGTCCGCCACCTCCTTCTCCTCCCTCATCCCGCGCCCCGCCAACGCGTGGCCCAAGGCCCCCGAGGGCTTCGTCGTCGAGGAATACGCCTCCGGCTTCCGCGAGCCGCGCATCCTGCGCGTCGCCCCCAACGGCGACCTCTTTGTCGCCGATTCCTCCGCCAACGTCGTCCGCGTCCTGCGCCCCGCGGCCGACGGCGGGCCAAAGCCCGAGGTCAACGAAGTCTTCCTCTCCGGCCTCAAGCAGCCCTTCGGCATCGCCTTCTACCCGCCCGGCGACGATCCCAAGTGGGTCTATATCGCCAACACCAACGGCGTCGTCCGCGTCCCCTACCGCAATGGCATGACCCGCGCCGAGGCCAAGCCGCAGGAGCTCGCCTCCGTCTCCGCCGGCGGCAAGCTCCCCGGCGGCGGCCACTGGACGCGCGACATCGTCTTCTCCCCCGACGGCAAGCGCATGTTCGTCTCCATCGGCTCCCGCTCCAACGTGACCGACGACGAGGAAGAAAACCGCCGCGCGCGCATCATCGAGTTCGACCCCGAGGGCGGCAACGAGAAGCCCTACGCCACCGGCCTGCGCAACCCCGTCGGCCTCGCCATCGACCCCGCCACCGGCGCCATCTGGACCACCGTGAACGAGCGCGACGGCCTCGGCGACGACCTCCCGCCCGACTACGTCACCCGCGTGAAGGAAGGCGGCTTCTACGGCTGGCCCTGGTATTACATCGGCGGCATCCAAGAGCCCCGCCTGCCCGACGCGCACCCCGACCTGCGCGCCCGCACCGTCACGCCCGACGTGCTCTTCCAGCCGCACTCCGCCGCCCTGGGCCTCGCCTTCTGCACCCCCAAGGAATGGCCCGCCGAATATCGCGGCAACGTCTTCGTCGCCTTCCACGGCTCGTGGAACCGCGCCAAGCGCACCGGCTACAAGATCGTCTATGTCCCCGTGAAAGACGGCCGCGCCACCGGCGAATACGTCGATTTCCTCACCGGCTTCGTCACCCCCGACGGCGGCGTGTGGGGCCGCCCCGTCGGCGTCGCCTTCGGCAAGGACGGCTCCCTCTACGTCTCCGACGACGGCTCCAACCGCATCTGGCGCGTGCGGATGAAGCGGTGAGGCGCCCTGGTTAAACCTTTGGTTTTACCCGGACGATCTCATGGCCGGACAAACCCTGCCGTGCGCGCGCATCCGCGGCAATCCGGTGAACGTCGAAGTCGAACTTGCGGGCCAGACGTTCCTTGGTGAGCCGCACCTCGCGGATCACGGTGTCCGGCGTGTCATTGCGGCGGCTCGGGAGGGTTGTCGTCATCGCCAATGAATTCCTCAGGGGTGCAAATCACCGGAAGGTCAATCCCGTGCCGCGAAAGGCAAGCCCGGAGCCGCTCGCGAAGGTGCGGGTTCGCGATGTGCCGGCAGTTCCAGGTGAGCAGGAACTGCATCTGGTGAACTGCCGCGCAACTGATGTGAAGCGCGTCTCGCGCTGCCGCGGGCGGGAGAATCACCCGTCGGACGATCTCATCAGCCAACGCGGAAACTTGTTCGTCCACGTCGAGCAGGCGAAGGCCGTCGAGCAGCCGCAGGCGATCTGCTGCCATCGTGGACTCGCCGTCGGCGGCCTCGTCGAGGACGACCTGCGAGATGTAGAGGTCATAAGTCGCCCGGTGAAAATCCCCCCACTCCCGCATGAGTTCCTGGCGGGTGAGCTGGACGAGATTGCGCGACGGTCGCGCGACGTAATAGCTCGGAATGGTGGTCTCGATGAAAACGGCATCCGGCACCGGCGGAGGCTGTCGGCGAGGCCACCTCGGTCAACGCCCAGGAAAGCGGAAAGGCGAACCGCGCCCATTTGGGTCAGTCCGATGCCACCGCGCGGGAAAGTTCCTTCCGAAAGCGGCGGGATTTGTGGCAAGGTTCTGGCATGGACTTCAAGTCGATCTCCTCGCTTCTCGGCATGATCACGGACGCCGTGCGTGGCTCGAAGGAGGCGAAGGCGGCCTTCGAGGCGATGCTCACGCGCCCCGGCAACGCGCAGGAGTTGATGGCGTGGATTCGTCGCTTCGTGCCGATGGGCGGCAACCCGATGCGCCCGGAATTGCTCGGGCAGCAGATCGAGGACGCGGCGCGGGTGATGGGCTTCGTGCCGCGCTCGCGCTACCTGGAGCTGCTGGAACGCCACGAGATCCTGCGCCAAAAGCTGGAGGACGCCGAAAAGACCATCCAGCGCCTTCAGACCATGATGGCCACCGGCGGCAATGAGACGACCGCGCGCAAGCTCCTCGACGGCCTCGCCGCCACGGTGGACGGCGCCCTGAAGAAGCAGGCCGAATTCCTTCAGTCCGTGACCGATGTCTTTACCAAGCCGAAGAAGAAAGACGAGGCTGCACCGGAAGAGGAGAAGCCAGAGGAGAAAAAGTCTTCGAACGGGACAAAGTAGGCTGCCGGCCGAGTGGAGATTTCCCATGTCTGACCGCCGAGTGACGGCGGATTCCAAAACTCTTCCTTCGAGAGAAGCGTCGCTCCGAACGCCTACCAAACGATTTCTTGGCCTGATCGGATTTGCTCTATCGCGATCGCACGGTGGAAATCGCAGAAGAACTCATAAGAAAAGCGGAAGAATCCGTTTGTCTTGCAACAGCACGGCGAGAGTCGCAAATGAACTCGCTTGGAAGGCAGGAGAAATCGTTTTTCTTGCAACAGCACGACAGAAGTCGCAAAAGAACTCGTTCGGAAGCCGACAGGATTCGTTTGGAGGCCAAAAGGAGTTGTTTTTGATCCAACAGAACTCGTTGGATGAGCGATCGGAACCGTTTGGAAGCCGACCGAAATCGTCAGGTGGGCGATCAGTGGCGTTCTTCAGTGGATGAGGGAAGAATATTGGTGCGTCGCTCCGCGACGTGGGAATTTAGGCGCGATCTCGGCCCAGCGCGTGCCCGATTGTATCTCAACTCACGGCGTCGGCGCAGCGGGCGCAGAGCTCGGGGTGTTGGGAGGACTGGCCGATGGTTTCGTCGCGGCGCCAGCAGCGGGGGCACTTGGCTACCTCGGAGGGGCGGAGGGTGGCGCGGGTTTCGGGGCCTTCGGCCAAGGTGAGGGAGGAGAGGATGAAG
>CALMOL010000506.1 GCA_937871685.1 uncultured Verrucomicrobiota bacterium | reverse complement strand
GGGGTGCGAAGCTGCGAGGGATTGAGGGAGCGTCAACGAGGGGCGGGGAGGTGAATAGTGAATGGTGAATAGTGAATCGTAGGAATCCGGCCGCGCTGATGCACGGCGATCATGGGCGCCAAGCCGCGCCACGATTCACGATCTACCATTCACGATTCACCTCGGCGGAATCCTCTCGCCCCGCACCAGCTCCTCTTCGTCTTGGCGCTCGCGCACCAAGTCCACTCGGTCGCCGTCCACCAGGACCTCGGCGGCCAGCGGGCGGGAGTTGTAGGTGGAGGCCATCGCGAAGCCGTAGGCGCCGGCGCTCATCACGGCCAGGAGGTCGCCCGGCGCAGCGGCGGGCAGCTCGCGATTCTGCGCGAGGAAGTCGCCGCTCTCGCACACGGGGCCGACGACATCGGCGGTCTCGCGGGGCGCGTCGGCGGCCGGTTGTCGCGCGGGCACGATCTCGTGCCAGCCGGAGTAGAGCGCGGGGCGAATGAGGTCATTCATGCCAGCGTCCACGATCACGAACTTCTTCGCCGGTGATTCCTTGCGGTAGAGCACGCGCGTGAGCAGCACGCCGGCGTTGCCCACGAGCAGGCGGCCCGGCTCCAGCAGGATCGTCAGGCCGAGCGGGCGAAGCAGCGGGGCCACCGAAGCCGCGTAGCCCGCCAGCGTGAGGCCGGGCTGATCGCGGACTCCCCACCACTCCTCCGCGCCCGAGGCGAGCGAATGGTGGTAGGCGATCCCCACGCCGCCGCCAATCGAGAAGAATCCGATGCCGTGCTCGCGTTGGAGCCGGCCCACCAGCGGCAGCATCCGCTCCACCGCCAGCGCGAAGGGACCCGCCTCCGTGATCTGCGAGCCGATGTGCATCTGCACGCCCACCGGCCGCAGGCCGCCGAGCGACGCGGCGCGCGCGTAGAGCCGGGGCACATCTTCGTGCGCCACGCCGAACTTGTTCTCGCTCTTGCCGGTGGAGATGTATTTGTGGCCGCCGGCCGCCACGTCGGGATTGGCCCGCACGGCGAAGGGCGCCTCCGCGCCGTGGGCGCGCGCCACTTCGGAGATGCGCTCCAACTCGCCCTCGGACTCGACGTTGAAGGACTTCACGCCGGCCGCCAGCGCGCGCTCGATCTCACTCCGCGTCTTGCCCACGCCCGCGAAGGTGCAACGGTCCGCCCGGCCGCCGGCCCGGAGCACGCGGAAAAGCTCGCCACCCGACACGATGTCGAAGCCCGCGCCCTCGCGCGCCAGCAGGTCGAGCACGGCTGCGTTGGAATTCGCCTTCACCGCGTAGCAGATGAGATGATCGATCCCCGCGAGCGCGGTGGACAGGCGCCGGTAATGATCGCGGATCGTGCCGGCCGAATACACGTAGAGCGGCGTGCCGTGCTGATCGGCCAGCGCCGCGAGGTCCGCGTCTTCGCAGCAAAGGCGGCCGTCGCGGTAATGAAAGAAGTGCATGAGCCGCCAGCTTCGGGGAGAAAGCCGCGGCGTTCAAAGGGGAGGCGGACGGTTGGTCTTTATGGAGTGCGGGAGCTTGCTCCCGCTCTCAACACGCTTTCGGACCAAGGCGGTATGGCCGACTTTGATTTCGTGCCCCCGGACCGAGGCGTTACCGCGCGAGAGCGGGGGCAAGCTCCCGCGCTCCATAAAGACCTTGCGCAAACCGGCAAGGGCAGCCGCGATGGCTTTACGGGATCTCGTAAACCTCGACCAAGCCCACGCCCGAGCCGCCGTCCTGACCGCGCACGATGGCGGTGTAGGCGCCGGGTGGCAGCGTGATGAGGATGGCTGACTCGGCGGCGTTGGTGGGCGCGAGCCCCAGCGCGCTGATCTCGGCCGGCGTGCCCAGGCCGGCGGTGAGGGCGGTCTGCCAGTCATCGTTGGAGGCGATGAGCTGGTTCTGGCCGTTGTAGAGGTCCACGCGTGGGTTGGCCAGCGTGCCCGGCACCGCGGCGGCCAGCGAGGGGCCGATGGCGCGCACCACCACGCGGCGCGCCGGGCCCTCGCCGATGACCAGGCCGCCGATCAGCACGTTGTCGCCGCCCTGCACGCGGGCGCGGGTGGCCACGTTGATGAGGCGGGCGCCCGAGCCATTCTGCCCGTTAGGCTGCAGGTCATAGGCTTCCACCAGGGCCACGCCCTGCGTGCCGCCCGCGCCGCGCACGATGGCGGTGTAGCCGCCCGGCGGGAGGTCCATCACGAGGGCGGACTCCAGGTCGCTGGTCGGCGCGAGGCCGGTGGCCTGGACGGCGGCTTGGTTGGCGCGCCAGTCGTCGTTGGAGGCGATGAGCTGGTTCTGCCCGTTATAAATGTCGAGCGTGGGATTGGAAAGCGTGTCCGGCACGAACGCGGCCAAGCTCGGGCCGATGGCGCGCACGATGACTTTCTTCGTGCCCGTGCCGGTGACCACGAAGCCGCCGATCAGGACGTTGTCGCCGGTTTCCACGCGCGCGCGAGTCGCGAGATTGATGAGGCGCGAGGCCGGCGTAGCCACGTAGATGCCGGAGCCGCCGGCATTGGTGGCGGCATCGAAGAAGTCGGCGCGGAAGACCACCTGCCGCTGACCGAGCGCGTTGGCCTGGATGACCGGTTGCGAGAAGCCTTGAATCACGCGCCGGCCGGTGATTGCGTCGCCCGCGGCCACGACTTTCTGAATCGCGCCACCGACGGCCGGGACCGAGTAGAGGCCGAGGCGGTTGTTCGCGTCCGCGCCGATGAAGACGACCTCGCCGCCGTTCAGCGAGTAGGAGGTCGCCGTGCCGCCGGGAAGAATATCGCTGAAGCTCCCCGCGCCGCCGGGCACCGAGGTGAGCGTGTCCACGAGCTTCACGGCCGCGCCGGCACCGGTCACGGAATAGAGGCCGCGGACGAGGTTGCCCGGCAGCTCGGTGAAGGCCCGGAAGACCACCGTGTTGCCTTCGACCTGGATGTTGTCCACGCCCTCGAATCGATCCGAGAACGCGCCGCCGGCCGGGTCGCTCGGCGAGGCCGTGAGCAGCGCGGCGGCAACAGTCTCGTAGCGGCGCTCCTCAAAAAAGGTGGAATTGATGTTGTTCCGGCTGTCGCCAAAGACCACGCGCGTCCCGCTGACGCCGCCGATCGTGGTCTGGCCAGAGGGGCGAGCGCCTACCGGGAAGTTCGTGCCGCTGGGGACCGCGGCGACGCCCGTGGAGCCGTTCACCGAGTAAGTGTAGAGGCTGTTCTGGGCGTTGAAGGTGAGATAGCCGTCGCCGAGCGAGCCGGGGATGAAGCTTGAGATGAAATCAAAGGCCTGCGAGCGATCCGGACGCGGGGAAGAGGTGTTCACGACGAGGCGGAATGCGCCGCCGCTGGCCGGGGCGGCGTAGAAGCCATTGTGCCGTGCGGGCGTGCCGCCGTAGAAGACGGCGGTGCCATTGCGCAGGCGGAGGTAAGCGAAGCCATCGAAGGTCTCGCCGGGATAGCCGGGCACCGCGTCGGCCGCCGTGGTGGCGATGCGTGCGAGGCCGCCAGAGCCATCGGCATTCGCGGTCCACACGGCGGAGCCGCCCGTTTCTGCGGCCATGAAGGCCACGCGCCCGCCGTCGAGCGCGGGGAGAGCTTCATTGCCGCCGAAGATGGAGAAGGTCTGATCGGCGCGGTCCGGGATCGCGGTCTGCGTGTCCACGATTTTCTTGATGAGATAATTGGAAAAGCGCGCGCCCGGCGCAGGCACGGACAAGAACGCGTGGTTGTTGCGCCGGGAGGAATCGGCGTTGTCGGCATTGACGTAGGCGGAGGCGGTGAGCGTGCCGGGCAGGTCCACGCGCGCCACGACCGTCACGCTGGTCGCGGTGCCGGCGGGAAGGTCCGCCAAGTTGTTGAAGACCACCACGCCGCCGCCCGGCGACCCGCCGGATGAGGCAGACTGGAAGGTTAGGCCGGACGGAAGCGTCAGGAACACCACCGGCCGGGAGGCTGTGGCGGGGCCGTTGTTGTAAACGGTGACCGTGAGCGTGGTGCTGGCACCGACCGCGGGCGAGGCAGGGCTGGCCGCGATGCCGGTGAAGACGTCAGCGCTCTGCGCGTAGGGCGTGATGAGGTAAGCGCCGTAAGCGGAGAACTGCGCGGACGCGCGCGCCACGATCTGCCCGCCGACGAAGGAATAGGCCCCCATCTCGACCACCTCGACCCGCCCATACGTGTCGGCAAAGGGGCCGGGATCGCCGCTCGCCACGACCTTCGTGACCGTGGTGCCGTCGCCGATGAAGAGGCCGTATTGGTTGCTCGTGCTGCGCGCGGTGAAGGCGAGCTGCGAGCCGGAGGCGGCGTAATTCTCGAAGAGCTGGATCGGCGTCGCGCCGAACAGGGCGGTGTTGCGGTCCGCAATGCGCGTGATCGCGCCGCCGGTGCGCGCCGTCCGATAGAGGCCGAAGTAATTCGGGTTCGTGTTGGAATCGTCCGCGGCGAAGTAAAGATTGTCGCCGTCGAGCCGCGGCCGGCCGAGGCGGGTGTGGAAATTGCCGTTCGAGTTGCCGGGCAAGGCGCTGCCGAAGGAAGCGACCTGGCTGTAACCGAAGCCGCCCGCGGCCGAAGTGGTGAAGAGACGGTTGTCCCCGGTGGACGGATCGAAGACGCTCTGGCCGTAGAAGGCGACCACGCCGTTCGAGATGGAGGGCAAGTTGAACAGTTGGACCGGGAAAATTTCGCCCGGATTGAAGGGATGATCACTGTCGGCCAGCGCGATGAGGTTGGCGCCGGAGGCATCGGCCGCATACACGCCTTCCTTCGATCCGTTGTTGGGCAGCGGGATGACGCCGTGGAAGGCGACGCGGCCGAGGTCGAGGGAAAAGTCCTGCAAGCCGCCGGAGAAGCCGAAGGAAGAGTTGCGATTCGCCACGCGCGCCACCGCGCCGCCCGCGGCGGGCACGGACCAGATGCCAGCGCTGTAGCCGGCACCGGAAGCCGCGGAATCACGCCCGGCGAAGACCAGCGTGCCCTGGCGCAGCACGAGGTAGCCGGGGGCGGCGAAGTCGATCAGAAAGTTCGTGAATTTGCCGGTGCCGCCGGGCACGTCCGTGTTGCGGTCCACCAGCCGCACGGGCGCGACCCTGGCACCGATGGACCAGATGGAGTCGTAGTTGAGATTCGGCCCGTTCCAAAACGCGGCGATGGAGCCGTCGAACGCGGGGTTCTGGTTCGGCTGGAAGAAGACGCCGTCGGAGCCGGGAATGAGATCGTTCGAGTCCACGAGCTTCGTGAAGACGAAGGCGGGCGCCTGCGCGGGCGCGGCGGCCGGCACGGTGAGCAGGAGCGCGCCTAGGAGCGCGCCGGCAGTGGGACGAAGGCGGGGGGCGGCATTCATGCCGGGAACTTCCGCGCGCGGGGCGGAGCGCAATCGTCAGAAATGCGTAATGCCGCGACTGTCATAGCGATGGACGGCCTTGCCCTTGGCGACGTAAGGCCATCAA
>CALMOL010000505.1 GCA_937871685.1 uncultured Verrucomicrobiota bacterium | reverse complement strand
CGGTGTCGGCGGAGAACTTGAGCAGCGGGATGCCGGAAAGGTCGCCCACGATGCGCACGCCGCGCACGGCGGTGAGGCCGCCGGCGCCCACCTCGGGCAGGCGCTCGACGGTGCCCGCTGGCCAGCGGAGGTGAAGCCAGCGAGCATAGCGGGTGAAGGGCGAGGCGAGGGCGGACAGGGCGCTCATGGAAGGGCGGAGGGGCAAAGGGTCTCACGCGCCAGCGCCGGGCGCGACGCGGGCAACGGGCGGCGCGCGGCGCGCCAGCCGGCGGCGAAGATCTGCGCGCCGATGCGCAGCGTGCGGCCGAGAGAGACGCCGGAAACCTTTTGCTTGCCAGCCACGCGGGCGCGCTCGACTACGGGCACCTCGGGGCAGCGCTCACCGAGGCGCACGGCGAGGATCTGCGCCTCGATGGTCCAGCCGTAGGTCCATTCGTGCAGCGCCAGCCGCTCGAAGAAGCCGCGCTCGACGAGCCGGAACGGGCCGAGGTCGCGGAACCAGCGGCCGGTGAGCAGGCCGCACCACGCGCCGAGCACGCGGTTGGCGAGCCAGTGCGTGGCGGACATGGCGGAATGAACGTTGCGCAGGTTCTCGGTGCGGCAACCGATCACGAGGTGGTGCCCCTGTTCCCAGGCGTCGAGCAGGCGTGGGAGATCGCGCGGGTCGTTGGCGCCATCGGCCGCCATGAAGACGTAGGCGTCCGGCGAGTGGCCGGCCGCGGCGAGCGCGCCGATCGCGGCCATGCAGCCGTGGCCGTAGCCGCGCTCGGCCGTCTCGCCCACGATCAAGCCCTCGGTGCGCGCGACATCGGCCGTGCCGTCCGACGAGCCATTCACGCCGACGGCAACGAGGAAATTCGCGCGCCACGCGAAGCGCGGCAGCACCTCGCGCAATTCCGCGGCCACGCGTGGGAGGGCGTCGGCCTCGTCGCAGGCGGGCAAGATGATCGCGCAGGTCGGATGGGGTGATGCCATGGGTGGCGGACGAAGAGGGTAGCGGCTCTACGATGCTCGAAACAAGCAGGATGCCGCGCAGGCAGGCCCGGCGGTGGGAATAAAGCGGCCTCGGCCGCATCTCAACGCCCATGGGAGTCGCCGCCGCCCACTTTATTCCCGCCCTCGGCGCCGCTTGCGCACCGGGGGCGATCCTCACACCGTGGGGGCCGCGCGCCGTTCGCGCGACGCCACGCCGCCCGGCGGCAAGCGCCGCGGAGGCCGCGCCTCGCATGAGCATTGATTTCCAAGGCTTGGTGGATCTCCACTACGCGGCGCTCTACCGCTTCGCGCTGAGCCTGGCGCGGGAGGAGTCACTGGCGGGCGACTTCGTGCAGCAAACCTTTTTGAAGTGGGCGCGGCACGGCCACCAACTGCGCGAGGCGGCCAAGGCGAAGACGTGGCTCTTTACCACGCTGCACCGCGAGTTTCTGGCGCATCGGCGGAAGTTCGGCGCGCGCGAGGCGCCTGCGGCGGAGGCGGAGGCCGCGCTGGAGCACGCGCCGGCCGCGGCCCCGCATCCCGCCAGGGGCCTGGACGCGCAGGCGGTGGTGGCAGCGCTAGGACGCTTGGACGAGACGTTCCGAGCGCCCGTGGCGATGTTTTACCTCGAAGAGATGTCCTACGCAGAGATCGCCGAGTGCCTGGAGATTCCCGTGGGCACGGTGATGTCGCGCCTCGCGCGCGGCCGCGACAAGCTGCGCGAGATGCTGCGGGACCGCGCCTCGTAAGCGCGCCGATTTGTTTGTGCCGATGAATTCCCCCCCGACTGAACCCCGCCCGGACGACCCGCGCGATGACTTCGACCGCGCGATCACTTCCGCCCTGCGGCAGGTGACGCCGCCGGCGGGGCTGCGCGAGCAACTGCTGGCCATCCCCGCGGCCGAGGCGGCGCCGGCAAACGTGGTCCGCGGGCCGTGGGCAAACTGGCCACGGCGCGCGGTGTGGCTGGCGGCGGCGGCGGTGCTGGCGATGGCGGCGCTGTTTGGCTGGCGGCGGCAGGCGGACCGCTGGAGCTTCGAGGAGTTCCGGCTGGCGGCGGCGAACGAGATCGTGCCCCGCATCCAGGGGTCGGAGCGCCCGGGTCGGATGCACCTGGATTTTCTTTCGAAGGACCCCGCGGCCATCGCGGCGTGGCTGCGGGCGCAAGGCGCGCCGGAACCGGCGGCGGAAGCGCTGCTGCGCGCGGACGCGGGCTTCGGGCCGGTGGGCTGCAAGGCGCTCGAATGGCACGGCGTGCGCTACTCGCTGGCGTGCTTCTACACGGCGGACCGGCGTTCGGTGCATTTGTTCACGATTCCGCTGGCGGCGTTTCCAGCTGGGAGCTTGCCGGCGGCGGGCGCGCGTCCGGAGATGCACCGCTTCGGCGGACGAGAAGTGGCGACTTGGACCGAGGGCACGCTCGTCCGCGTGCTGGTGGCAGCCGAGGAGGCGACAAGCCTGCCGGCGGTGCTGGCGCTGTAAGCGGTCTCGTGTTGGATTGGTCCTCGGCCGCGAAGCGCGGTCATGCCGCTCCGCTCATGTCGCCAACTTGGCTGGATTATCTCTACGTCGCGCTGGGCAGCGCGGCGGGAGGAGTGTTGCGGCATTGGCTCGCCGCCTGGATCACCGTGCGAGCGCAATCCTCGCTGCCCTGGGGGATCATCGTGATCAACGTTTCGGGATCCTTTGTCATCGGCCTGCTTGCCGGCTGGCAGGAAGCCCATCCCGGCCGGGGCTGGGGCACCGTGCACCCACTCGTCGTGGTGGGCGTGCTGGGCGGCTACACGACGTTCTCGACCTTCTCGCTCCAAACGCTGCGCCTCTGCCAAGCGGGCGAATGGGGCGGCGCGCTGTTCAACGCTGCCTTCTCGGTGCTGGCCGGCCTCGGCGCCGCGGCGCTGGGCTGGTGGGCGGGGCGGCAGATGGGCTGAGAAAGGCCGAGAGGACGGAGGATGGCAGAGGCCGCCCGCGCGCGGTGAGCGCGTCCCATCGTGAGGAAGGCTCCCTGCCATCCTCCATCTTCCACCCTCTCGGCCCTTCTCGGCTCGGCTCAGCCCGCGATGCGGGCCTCGGCGATGTCAGCCTTGTCGAACTGGAAGCCTGGGTTGTTTTTGTCGCGCAGGCGGCGCAGGACATTCGCCAAGCCGGCGGCGGCGCCGGTGGAGTAGAAGCGCACCAAGCCCACGGTGGTCTGCCCGCCGAAGACCGTGATCATGATGGTGTCGTCGTCCACCGAGTTCATGAAGATGTGCGAGCCGTTGCCCTGGTGGTAAAGAGCGTTGAACTCCACCTCGCCGATGCGGCGCGCGAGCTCCTTGGTGGCGGCAAAAGAGCCGGCAGCCAGCGCGGCGATGATGGTCACGTCCATCACGTCGAGGTCGCCGTATTGGGAGATGACGTTGCCGCCCTTGTCGATCACGACCGAGAGGTCGGACTCGGACTTCTGCAGGTAGTCCTGCAGCACGCCGTCGATGTTGGCGACATCCTCAATCGTCAGGGCTGGGATCGAGTCCATAAGCGGGGAGGGGGAGAGCGCCTCGCGCGGAGCGAGGACGACGGACGGGATGATGAATGAATGACTGCGAGAAAGGGAAAGATCGCGGGAAGCTCAGGGCCGCGAGGGGACGGCGACGGGCTGGGTCTGCGGGCGCGCCGCGAGGTCGTTGTCGCGTGAAAACTTATGCAGGAGGAGTTGCGCCACAGCATTAAGCGCGGCGAAGACGTTCTTTCCGGTCGAGGAGATGACTTCGTAGGTTTGGACGCGGCGCTTGCGGTTGTTGAGAAGAAACTCCAGGTAGTTGACCGGGGCCACGTTGGGTAGGTCGCGCTTGTTGTATTGGAGGACGCAGGGGATGTCGTCGAGCGAGATGTTCTGTTTGGCGAGGTTTTCCTCCAGGTTGCGGAAGGATTCCACGTTTTCCTCCATCTTCTCCCACTGCGAGTCAGCCACGAAGACGATGCCGTCCACCGAGCGCAGCACGAGCTGGCGGGTGGCGTTGTAGATCACCTGGCCGGGCACGGTGTAGAGCTGGAACTTCGTCTTGAATCCCTTGATGACGACGGCGTTCAGCGGCAGGAAGTCGAAGAACAGCGTGCGGTCCGCCGCGGTGGCGAGCGACACGAGGTCGCCGCGGTTCTCGGGATTGATGCGCGAGTGGATGTAGGCCAGGTTCGTCGTCTTGCCGCACAGGGCCGGCCCGTAATAGACGATCTTGAACTGGATCTCCTTGGACGCGTAGTTGATAATCGACATGGCCGGGGAAGGGGGGCGGGGGTCGGCTTGGTCGGTTCAGCGCTCGTCCGCGGCGGAGGCAGAGGAGGAGGCCGCGGCGGCGGCGCGGGTATACATCTTGGAAAGCTCGCGCGCCACGGCGATGAGTTTTTCGCGCACGCCGGGCAGGAAGCCGCGGCCGGTCTGCATCACGCTCAGGCAAATGTCGTCGTGCATGAAGAAGGAGACCATCGAGCGCTCCGTGTAGAGCGAGTAGGTTTGGGTGTCGCCGAGGTTTAGCTCGCGGGCGAAGGTGGCGGCGCGCTTGAAGAACTGCGGGCTCATCGCGGAGAAGCCCTCGCCGTTGATCTCCTTGGGGAAGTTGGAGGCCAGCGTGAGGCCGTCGGCGAACA
>CALMOL010000504.1:297-7646 GCA_937871685.1 uncultured Verrucomicrobiota bacterium | reverse complement strand
GTCATCGCGCACGAAGCGCCAAGTGGTGAACGCACCCGCCGCGAAGCCGGCAATCAAGGTGACGACGTAGCCAAACGGGCCGCGCCAGAACGAGCGCGGCGGCCGCGGCGCGGGCGGCGCGAGCGGAGGCGGCGGACGGCCAGGGCGCGAGCGAGGCTTCATGCGGGGCGGACGACCGCAAAAAAGCCGGCTCCGCGCGGGGCGGGGCCGGCTGGAAAAAAGCAGGGAGGCCCGGTCAGGACTTCTTCGCCTCGGCCGCCGCGGTGGCGGACGCCTTCTTCGTCTTCTTGGCGGTCTTCTTGGCCTTCGCGGCGCAGGCGGCGCACTTGCCCTCTTCCGCCTTCACGGCGACGGGGGCGGCGAGGAGACCGAAGGCGGCGAGGGCGAGCAGGGACTTGCGAAGCATGGGAGCAGGAGGGTTGGAAGGGTGAGGCAGTGTCGGGATGCGACGCCGGATGGTGGCGCGATTCCGCGCGGGGTCAAATCCGGCGCGCGTCGTTCGCAATCTTCACGTGACCTCGCGCCGCAGCCGCTCGGCGAGGCCGGCGATGGGCACGCGCTCCTGCTTCATCGAGTCGCGGTGGCGCAGCGTGACGGTGTCCTTCTGCTCGGGGCCGTTCTCACCCAGCGTGTCGAAGTCGATCGTCACGCCGTAGGGCGTGCCGATCTCGTCCTGCCGCCGGTAGCGCCGGCCGATGGCGCCGGCCTCGTCGTAGAAGACCGTGACCTCCGGCCGCAGCAGCGCGAGCACCTCCTTCGCCTTGGCGACGAGCTCCGGCTTGTTCTTGAGCAGCGGGAACACGCCGCACTTCACCGGCGCCATGCGCGGGTGGAAGCGCAGCACGGTGCGCGTCTCGGCCTTGCCCTTCTCGTCGGTGACCGTCTCCTCGGCAAAGGCCTCGCAGATCAGCGCGAGCACCGTGCGGTCCACGCCCGCGCTCGGCTCCACCACGTGCGGGATGAAACGCTCCTTCGTCTCCTCGTCGAAATAGTCGAGCGGCTTGCCGGAATGCGTCTGGTGCGTGGTGAGGTCGAAGTCGGTGCGGTAGGCCACGCCTTCCAGCTCCTGCACGCCGAAGGGGAAGTGATACTCGATGTCGTAGGTGCCCTTCGAGTAGTGCGCCAAGTCGCCGGCCGGCACGGTATAGACGTGGAGGTTCTCGCGGGAAATTCCGATGTCCTCGTAGAAGCGCAGCCGCTCCTCCTTCCAATACTCCAGCAGCGCCTGGCCCTCGTGCGGGCGGCAGAAGTATTCCAGCTCCATCTGCTCGAACTCGCGCGAGCGGAAGGTGTAGTTGCGCGGGTTGATCTCGTTGCGGAACGCCTTGCCGATCTGCGCGATGCCGAAGGGCAGCTTCTTGCGCGAGGTGTCGAGCACGTTGCGGAAGTTGACGAAGATGCCCTGCGCGGTCTCGGGCCGAAGATAGACGACGTTGTCCTCCGACTCGATCGGACCCGCGTTCGACTTCATCATGAGATTGAACGGCCGCGGCTCGGTCAGTTGGGCGCCGTTCTCGGGATTGAAGGCGCGGGAGTTCTCCACTTTCTCGGTGCGCTCGCCGAGCAACTCGGGCTCGGCCACGCCGCGGCCCTGGTAAAACTGCGCGGCCACCTTGCGCGCGGATTCCGGCGGCTTGCCGGCCGGCAGCAGCACTGCAAACGGGGCATCGACCGCGCCGCCCGCCTCGCCTTGGCCGCGTGCGCCGGTGTAACGATACGCGGTGCCCGACTGCGGCTCGATCTGGTCTGCGCGAAGTCGCTTCTTCGTCAGCAAGCAGTCCACCATGGGATCATTGAACGTGTCCACGTGGCCGGACGCCTTCCAAACCTCGCGGCGCATGAGGATCGACGCGTCCAGGCCCACGATGTCGTCGCGCTCGCGGGTCATGCGGCGCCACCAGAAGTCCTTGAGGTTCCGCTTCAGCTCCGTGCCGAGCGGGCCGTAATCCCAGCCGCCGTTGAAGCCGCCGTAGATCTCGCTGGACTGGAAGATGAAGCCGCGGCGCTTGCACAGGGAGACGATCTTCTCCATGCGCTCGTTTTGTTTGGAGTCAGGGGCGGACATAAAAAGGGCGGGGACGGTGGACGCGGTCGGGGGAGGTGAGAAGTGAAAAGTGAGCGGTGAGCCGAGCGGAGCGAGACAGCCAGGGTGCATGGGGCAAAAGTGGCCGCGGGGCGCGACGAGTTCCGCCAGCGGGTTCCGCGGACTTGACGCCTGGTCGTCCGGCCCGCTTTGCTGCGCGCATGAGCCCGCTTCCTTCCCGCATCTTTTGGATCGCCGCCGTTTACGGCATCGTCGCCATCCTCCCGCAGTTCTTCCTCGAAGGGAAGCTGGTGGCCGACAGCGGGCGAGCCCTCTCGCATCCCGAGTATTATTACGGCTTCTTCGGCGTCGCGCTGGCGTGGCAGCTCGTCTTCGTGCTCATCGCGCGCGACCCCATCCGCTACCGGCCGATCATGCCGTTTGGGGCGATGGAGAAGATCGCCTTCGGCGCGGCCTGCCTGATCCTCGTCGCGTTGGGCCGCGCGCAGGGCTGGCAAGTGGTCGCCGCGGGAATCATCGACCTCGCCTTCGCCGCGCTGATCCTCCTCGCGTGGACGAAGACGCCGACGCGCGGCGGGTGAACGACGCCGGAAAGAAAATCCCTCAATCCGGCCTTTCCCTGCCTCTCGCCCCGAGGCTATAACCCACGCCATGTCGTCGCTCGCCACCACCGTTGACGGTCTCAAGCTCCCGAACCCGTTCGTGATCGGCTCCGGCCCCCCCGGCACGAACCTCAACGTGATCCAGCGCGCCTTCCGCGACGGCTGGGGCGCGGTGATCGCCAAGACGATTTCGCTCGACCACTCCAAGGTGGTCAACGTCGCCCCGCGTTACGGCAAGCACCACGCGCTTTCCGGCGAGGTCATCGGCTGGGAGAACATCGAGCTGATCTCCGACCGCCCCTTCGAGACGTGGCTCACCGAGTTCAAGCGCATCAAGGATTCCCAGCCGCCCGGCGCGCTCATCGCCTCCGTGATGGAGGAATATCGGAAGGACGCGTGGATCGAGATGATCGAGCGCTGCCAGGACGCCGGCGTGGACGCCTTCGAGCTGAACTTCTCCTGCCCGCACGGCCTGCCCGAGCGCAAGATGGGCGCCGCGATGGGCGAGAACCCCGAGATCCTCGAGGAAGTCTGCGGCTGGGTGATGGCGGCCGCGAAGGTGCCCGTGTGGGCGAAGATGACGCCGAACGTCACGCGCATCGAGGATCCCTCCCGCGCCGCCCTGCGCGCCGGCGTGCAGGGCATCTCGGCCATCAACACGATCCGCTCGGTCATCGGCGTGAACCTCGACACCCTGCGCCCCGAGCCGACGGTTGAGGGCTACACCACGCCCGGCGGCTACTCGTCCCGCGCCGTGAAGCCCATCGCGCTGCGCATGTGCATGGAAGTCGCGCAGGTGATCGCCAAGGAATTCCCCGGCCGCACGCTCTCCGGCCTCGGCGGCGTGGAATCCGGCTCCGACGCGGCCGAATTCATCCTGCTCGGCTCCGACACCGTGCAGGTGTGCACCGGCGTGATGAAGTTCGGCTACCCGATGGTGAAGCAGTTCGGCGAGGAACTGCTGGCCTTCATGGAGAAGCACCGGTTCGAGACCATCGCCGACTTCAAGGGCAAGAGCCTGCCGTGGTTCACCACGCACGCCGAGCTGGTCCGCATGCAGCGCGAGCGCAAGGCCGCCGACGCCGCGAAGGCCGCCGCCGGCATGGTGCGCAACGACGCCGAGTGGAAGGGCGACGACTTCGTGAAGCAGTCCGACGCCCTGGCGCGGTGAAGGCTTGTCCCCCTTGTTGCCGCGCCTAGGTTCACTCATGAGCACGCTGACCGCTCGCATTGGTCCCGAGGGCCAAGTCACCATCCCGGCCGCCATTCGGGAGAAGCTTGGATTACGGCCGGGACATCTCCTGAAGTTCGACGAGAAAGATGGTTCGCTGACGTTTCGGCGAATGATCGATCCCGTGGCCGCCCAAGCCGTGCTGGGCTGCGCGCGGGAGAAGATGAAGGGACGCACCTCCGCGCAGTGGATCGAGTGGATGCGCGGACCCGTGGAACTCGCGCCCAAGAAAAATGGCGATCGGCGTCGATAGCTCCGCCCTACTTGCCATCATCCGGCCGGACCCCGATGGGCAGGACTGGCTCGACTTGCTGATGGCACTCGGCGCGGTGGACCGCCTAGTTGCCTGCGATGTGGTGCTCGCCGAGGTGGCCCCATTCTTTGATGACCTCGCGGCGATGATTGAACGGCTTGCCGCGCTTGGGGTCGAGTTTGATCCGATCACCCCGGCCACGGCCTTCCGAGCGGGAGAAATTTATTCGGCCTACCGCCGTGCCGGCGGTCCACGGCAAACCCTCATTCCTGACTTCCTCATCGGCGCGCACGCGCTGGAGCAGGGGGCTGGCCTGGTGGCATCGGATCGCGGCTACCTTCGCAGCCACTTTCGTGGCCTGAAGGTTTTTCAGCCGGAGAAGCGCTGATGAGGTTGGTTGCGCGCTTTCCATCGCGCCCGTTTTTGAATTGAATGAGCGCACACCCATGAGCCTCCTCATCAAGAACGGCCGCGTCGTCACGGCCGACTCCGACTTTCATGCCGACGTGTGGTGCGAGGGCGAGACCATCACCGCCATCGGCCCGAACCTGCCCGCGCCGCCCGATGCCACGGTGATCGACGCGGCCGGCAAGCTCGTCTTCCCGGGCTTCATCGACCCGCACACGCACATCTACCTGCCCTTCATGGGCACGCATTCGAAGGATTCCTACGAGACCGGCTCGCGCGCCGCGCTCATGGGCGGCACCACCACGATCTTCGACATGTGCTGCCCCTCGCGCGCCCAGTCGGCGTGGGAAGGCTGGGAAACGTGGCGCGCGCAGAGCGAGGGCCGGTCCGCGTGCGACTACTCCTTCCACATGGGCGTCACGCGCTTCGACGCCGCGGCCGAGGAGCAGCTCTCCGAGATCGTCCGGCTCGGCGTGCAGTCGTTCAAGGTCTTCCTTGCCTACAAGGGCGCGTTCGGCATCGACGACACCGAGCTCTATCACACGCTCAAGCTCGCGCGCCGCCTCGGCGTGACGGTGTGCGCGCACTGCGAGAACGAGACCCTCGTGGCCGAGCGCCAGCGCGAGTTGCTCGCCGCGGGCAAGACCGGCCCCGAGTGGCACCACGAGAGCCGTCCGCCGCGCGTGGAGGCGGAGGGCGTGCACCACCTCCTGTCCTTCGCGGAGCTGACCGGCGCCTCCACCTACATTGTCCACCTCTCGTGCCGCGAGGCGCTGGCCGAGGCGCTCGCGGCCCGGGCGCGCGGCGTCCGCGTGGACATCGAGACGCTGATCCAGTATCTCCTGCTCGACAAAACCGACGCCGAGCGCCCCGACTTCGAGGGCGCCAAATACGTGATGTCGCCGCCCCTGCGCGACCGCGCGAACCAGGATGCCCTGTGGCACGCCCTCCAAAGCGGCCTCATCCAGACCGTGGCCACCGACCACGCCCCCTTCGACTTCGCCGCGCAAAAGCCGATGGGCCGCGACGACTTCACCCGGATCCCCAACGGCATCCCCGCGCTGGAGGACCGCGTGAACCTCCTGTGGACCCGCGGCGTGCGCGCCGGCCGGCTGGACCTCCATCGCTTCGTGGACGTGGCCAGCACGCGCGCGGCGAAGATCTTCGGCCTGTTCCCGCGCAAGGGCACCGTCGCCCCCGGCTCGGACGCGGACCTCGTCGTGTTCGATCCCGCGTGGCGCGGCGAAATCCACGCCGCCCGGCAGGCGATGAACGTGGACTACTCCGCCTTCGAGGGCTGGAAGCTGGAAGGCCGCCCCCACGTCGTCACCGTCCGCGGCGAGGTGATGGTGCGCGACGGCGAGTTCGTCGGCCCGCCGGGGCGGGGGAAGTTCCTCCCGCGCGAGGCGGCCCCGTTGTAGAGGCGGCTCTGTCCGCGAATGCGGACGTGCCGCCTCAAACCATTTCCGGGGTGGCCCGCCGAGCGCACGTTCCAACGAGCGACGACCACCCGGGAGGAATTCACAGGCGGCACGCCGGCTTCGCCGACAAAGCCGCCTCCACCGTCAGGATCGGCTGCGTCCGGATGGATTCGCGACGGCCTTGGCGCGGCAAACTCATCTTCCGGCAAGAGTCCGCGCGTGCTTCTGCCGAAGCGGTGGCCGGGCCGCGGGGCCGATTTTCAGCGCCCGTTGGCGGTCCCCGGTTTTTCCGGCCAGAATCACGCATGATCCAAAAAACCTCCTGCCGGTTGACCGTGCTCCTCCTGCTCCTTCTGCCCCTGCTCGGGGGCTGCGAGAAGAAAAAGAAGGCCTCCGAATGGCTCGACGAACTCCGCCCGCAATACGAGCCACTCCGCGCCCGCCTGCGCCAGATCGCCGCCGAGCTGCCGCCCCCGGCCGCGGCCGCCCGCGAGATCAAGGCCACCGGGCTCAACCCCAAGCCCGTCCTATATTCAGACTCCTCCAAGGGGAACCTGGTCTTCATGCACGCGCTCGAGCTCACCGATCCCGCGGGGGCGGCCGGCGGAGATACCACCCCGAACCTCATCCTCGGCGGCGGGCTGCGCCGGGGGCTCGGGTGGCTCGCCCAGCCCTCGGTCTTGCCTGCCTTCAGCCTGGATGAGCCACAGCCCAAAAGCTATCTCGCCGAGGTGAAAAGCGACATCGATCCCATCCGCTACCTCGGCGTGTATCGCCCGGTCGAATACGAGGCGCCCGCCTACATCGACGAGAAGACCTTCCGCGGCGGCCGCGTGGTCATGGCGTTCTTCCTTTACGACCTCAAGGACGGAAAGCTGCTGGCCCAATGGACCCAATCGGCGAACTCGGACGAGGGCGTCAGCTTCCGCACCCGCGGGGGCGAAAACCCGGCGAAGACGATGACGGACGCCGCCCTCACCAGCCTGGTAAACAATCTCAAGAAGGAACTCGCCGCCGCGCTGCCCGACCAGATCGGGAAGTAGGCCGGCCTCGGGCGCCCAAATCCTTGACCCATGTCCAGAAGCCTGGCCCACCTATCCGCTGAAGGATTGAGCCAAGGATGTGGTAGCCGACGATCCGATGGGCAAGCCTTCCGCCGTTTCGGACACGGAGGTAGATTCCTGGGGCGCGGCCCATAACCGTTGACTTGTTTGGGTGTCGCTTCGATCCCAGCGTGTCCTCACCCGCGTGACGGCCAGCCGCGTGAGCGGCGGCCGATGATAGCCCGGTGCTTCAGCGCCGGGACTTCGCCCTCCTCTCGGAATCCGCCGCGTCCGCGGCGCAGGACGATCTGCTCGACGGGGTGCGGATCGAGCCGGTCGTCGGGCAG
>CALMOL010000504.1:0-238 GCA_937871685.1 uncultured Verrucomicrobiota bacterium | reverse complement strand
CCCCCCCCCCCGGACCCGCCCCCGCCCCCGGGGGCCGCGCCTCCGGCTCATTGCACTCGGGCGCCGCTACGCGGCGCAGGCCGCAAGGGCTGGATCAAACCCGGTGCTGAAGCACCGGGCGATCGTCCCTTCGCCGCTCACGCGGCTGCACCATGTCCTGCGCTTGGCGGCGCGTTGGGATGCGAGGGCGCCACGAAGGCAGATGCTCCGCCCGGCGCCAAACCTCCGCCCTCTCCCC
>CALMOL010000503.1 GCA_937871685.1 uncultured Verrucomicrobiota bacterium | reverse complement strand
ACGGACCCAAGCTCAGCGACGCCGCAAGGCGGGCATGGCCGCTGCCGGGTGTGGCCGTGGGTGTAAGGGTGGGTGTGCCGGGGTGTGGCCAGCAGCGGCCATGACCGCCTGTAGGCGTTCGCTGTAGCGCGTGGTTAGGCGGCGTCCGAGTTGGTGACGGCGCAGGTCACAGCGAAAAGGTGAAGAACCTGGCGGTCTGCGCGAGCGACATCATAACGGCTATGGGCAGGATGGCTGCGCCCATGAACCACTGGCGCAAGCTCATGCCGTGAAGGATGCGGGGCAGCTGTGCCCAGAGCGTGGCAAGAGCGAAGACGATGCCGGTGTAGTCGCTTGGCCACTGCCAAAAGGCAGTGCCGCCGATGTAGACGAACACGAGCCAAGCCGGGATGAAATATGGAAGGCTCCGGCGCTCGGGCAGCCAAACGCGACCGTGGGTAAGCGGTGCTTGGATCGTCGACATGGAGGGACGGGCTCGCGCAGCCGCCTAACGGACCCAAGCTCAGCGACCGCGCAATGGCGGCGTGGCTCCTGCCCGGGTGTAAGGGTCGGGTGTGGCCGGCAGGAGCCGTGACGCTGTGGAGGGCAATAATATACTTGACGCACATGACAATCCGGCTTACTCTGGCGCATCATGAACGGCGAGATGCTCCCTAACACGCTTCAAGAAGCGATGGTTTTCTTTGCGGACGAGGCCCGCGCCTTCGACTTCATGAAGGGCATCCGCTTCCCCACCGGGAAGGTGACGTGCCCCCGGTGCGGGTCGGGCGATGTTAGCTTTCTTTCCACCCGCCGGAAGTGGTCGTGCAAGCATTGCACCACGAATCGCCAGTTCTCCCTTCGCACCGCGACGATTCTGGAGGATAGCCCCCTCGGCTTCGACAAGTGGATTTGTGCCTTCTGGCTGATCGCCAACGCAAAGAACGGAATCAGCTCGTGGGAAATCCACCGCGCCCTTGGCGTCACGCAAAAGACGGCGTGGTTTCTCCTTCACCGCGTCCGCCTCGCCCTCCAGGCTGGCACGATCATGACGGACAAGATGGGCGGCATCGTGGAAGCCGACGAAACCTTCATCGGTGCCAAGGCCCGGAACATGCACGCCGACAAGCGAAAGAAGTTGGTGGGCAAGAAGACCGGCCCCTACGCCATGACGGCCGTCATGGGCCTGCTTGAGCGCCACGCCGAGAAAGGTCGCTCCCGGGTGAAGGCGGCGGTTCTGAAATCCGTGAAGAAGGGCGACGTTCAAGCCGAGGTGCGCGAGAATGTCACCCCCGGCGCGGAGGTTCACACGGACGCGCTCCGGTCCTACACCACCTTGGCCGATGACTACAACCACAAGGTTGTGGACCACGCCGAAACCTACGTGAACGGGAACGTTCACACGAACGGGCTGGAGAACTTCTGGAGCCTCCTCAAGCGGACGGTCAAAGGCACCTACGTTTGCCCCGCGCCCTTCCACCTTCACCGCTACTTGGGCGAGCAGGTTTTCCGCTTCAACGAGCGGAAGGACGAACGCGGTGACTTGGGACGCTTCCTGACGGCCATCGGACACATCGTGGGCCGGCGGCTTACCTGGGCCTCCCTGACGGGCGAGGACCGTCTTCCGACGACAGTCACGGCGTAAGCGCGGCGCCCGGCCCAAGGCTTGAAAGGCGCGCGGGGCGCGCTACGCTGGCCGCCATGAGCGAGCAGCCCGCCCCAGCGCGACACGAGGAACCAACGCCCTTTGAGCGCATGCGGGCGCTTGCTACGGCCGTCCTGGCCGTGCCCAAGGCGGAGGTGGAAAGGCGGGAGAGGGAGCGGCGGGAGGAGCGGAGGGGGAAGGCACGAGCGGAGCACGCGAGTCGGTAGTTCCAAGGTTGCTCAGGGAGAAGGGCGAGCCTGCATCGCCTTCAGTTTACTTGCGGCGAAGCGGTAGGCCGATTCAATCGCCGCCTTACTGTCCGCCTGATACCGGCGTTCCAACTCAGTAAGATTTGCCGTTGGTAGGCTTTCGGCCATGTCGTGCGCAAGCTTCAGGTCTTCAACAGTCGCCTCGGCAAACTCCGCCGCCCGCTCCCTTTCCTCCTGGCTCGTCGCCCGTGAGTGCGTGAGGGCGGTGAACCTGAAGGCTTCAAGCGCAAAACATGCCTTGTTGAGCGCATCGGTGGTGCGGATGACGTGGTAGGAGGCATTGCCTTGGGACTGCTTCAGGACAGCGACACTTTGTCGGGCCAAGACGCGCATGAGCGTGCGCGCGCTCTGATACGGACTGTCTGGTTGCTGCGCCGAGATTGGGACGGCGACCAGCAGCGCAAGGACGAGGATGGGACGCAGAAGGGGGATCATGCGCGCCACCCTAGGCGTGACAGTTCTACTGTGTCGAAGGAAAAGCTTCGGCCCCTACCCTGCGGCTCCGCGTCATATGGGCCGCCCCCGCAAATCCGACGAGAGCCGCACCCTTGCCCAAGCGGTCGGGCGGCGGCTGCGCGCGCTACGGATCGAGCGTGGGCTGACCCAAGATCAGTTCGCCGAACTGGTCGGCATCCACCGGAACGCCGCCGGCTTCATCGAGCGCGGCGAGAACACCGTGACCATCCACACGCTTTCCCGCGCGGCCAAGGCCCTGAAGACGGCCGCCTCGGAAATCCTGCGGGATGTCGGGCACTAGTTAACAGAAGGCATTTCTAGCTCCGCCCTGATTTTCAGACGAGAATTGTGGCGCACGAGCGCAAGGATGCGCTGCCCCAGAGGGGTCGGTAGGTATCCAGTGCCATCGCAGTCAAGGCAATTGCACCAACCGGTGCCATACATTTCTGCCTCGCCGCCCTTGCCCTCGCAGCGTGCGCAAACCGCTTCCAACTCGGGAAGCTCAACATCTGAAGCAAAGGACGCCGCAGCACTCATTACGGGTTTTCGATTAGCCACTGATCGACCGCTTGAATCAGGGCGATCGCGCAGCGCAGGGTTTCAAAAAAATACGCCGAAACAATCTCTGCGTCCATTGGAAACGAGTCCCCCGCTTCGAGGGCAGACCACTTCGAATGTCCCTTCATTTTCCCAACGAATCGCCCATCCGCTATCCCGGCGCGATGAATGAGTATTTGGCGAATAGCTTGCAGCGCCATTAGCTCCGGCTCCAGGAGCAACTTCGATAAGGGAGTTCCAAAGCAAACCTTATAGCCCCTCGCCATATGATCCAGCATGTTCCATCCGAAAGGTTTCACTTTCAGGTGGTAAAGATAGGTTCCCGCCTTGCCGTCCGGTGGGAATACCATCAGGGGATTATCGGCGTTTGACGCGGCCTTTCGGAAGGCAACTTGCCCAAGGCTCGTCGGACGAGCGTCCACCGCGTCAATCCAAAGGTCCGTGGCAAGCACCTCAAACGCCGTCCAGTGGTTGAGAAAGACCGATTCGAGTAAATGCTGGAGCGAATCTCGAACCTCTTCCCCAACAGGTGAGGCAGCCCGCAACGCGCCCTCGACTGATGCGAATCCGATGACTGGACGAATTGCATCAATTTCCTCCTGCGGACGGCCGTGGATGGCAAAGGCAGTGCAGGTCGTGGATGCCGCCAGCAACTCCGGCAGGAGGCAAAGAAGCTTTCCGCGCCGAAGGTTCCTCTCAAACACCCCCACCACACGATGAAGGCAAGGGGATTGGATGCTCGCGAGAATGTTCGGCTCCCAAGTGTAAAATGCCTCAAGCGTAGCGCAGTCGTATTTCAGGGGAGCCATCTCCGCTTCTGGCTGCTTCCGTCATGTGCGTCAAGTATATTATTGCCCTGTGGAGCGGTTCGCTGCAGCGCGTGGTTAGGCGGCGGGCATGCCGCGGTGCGCCCTCCAGCGCACCTGAACGCGTGCCCGGACGCGACGGCAAGACGCGCG
>CALMOL010000502.1 GCA_937871685.1 uncultured Verrucomicrobiota bacterium | reverse complement strand
GCCTGGAGGCGTTCGCTACAGCGCGTGGTTAGGCGGCGCGGCTCTGGTAGAGAAACGGGCTGTGCAACAGCTTCTCGATGCCAGCTGTCAATGCCACCTCGCGCTTGGAGGCTACGTGGGCCAGCGCCTCGTCCATGCTCATGCCTTGAGAGCGCATCAGGTGCGCGGCCACCACGACGACCGAGCGGCTGCGGCCGGCGTGGCACTGCACCAAGAGCTTTGGGTAGCGCGAAGCCGCGCGTGCGACCGCTTCAACGGCGCGCCGGAAGGTGGCCGGGTCATTGCCGGGACCGTCCTTGAGGTCAAAATTCTCAAGGAAGTCCAACCCCAGGGTCTCCGGCAGCACCCCGCACAGCCTGCCGCTCAGGCAGACCAGTGAGCGGATGACGCTGGAGCGATGAAGCTCCCGGTCCTCGGCGTCCAGGAAGTTGCCGATGGCGATGGCGTTGGTGATCCAGTTCAGGGGCGAGTTGACGTGAGAACGGCGAGCGCCGCCTACCGGACCTAGAGCCTGTGATGAACTAGGGGCCGGAGGCTGTAGAATGCTTGATGAGGCGTCAAGCAAAGCGTAAAGCCTATCCGAGCGACGTGAGTGAGAAGGAGGGGGCCTTTGCCAAGTCCTATCTGAGTCTTCTGCCGACAAGAGCGGCCAGCGCGAGTATTCTTTGCGCGAGGTCTTCAATGGGTTGCGCTACATCGTGCGCGCCGGGTGCCCGTGGCGCTGGCTGCCCAACGACCTGCCGCCCTGGGAGGTAGTTTACCAGCAGACGCGCCGCTGGATGGCCGCGGGAGTCTTCGAAGCCATGGGTCACGATCTGCGCGCGCTTTCGCGCGTAGTCCAGGGGCGCAAGCCCGCGCCCAGCGCGGTCATCCTGGACGCGCGCACCGTGCAGAGCACCCCGGAGAGCGGAGCGCGCGCCGGTTACGACGGGCACAAGCGGCGCAATGGATCGAAGACCCGTGCCGCCGTGGACACGCTGGGCCACCTGCTGGCCCTGCCCGTCACCCCGGCCAACGAGCAGGAGCGCGACCAAGTCGGGGTGCTGGCCCAGGCCGTCCAAGCGGTCACCGCGCAAAACGTTCAACTGGCCTACGCCGACCAAGGCTACCCGGGTGAGCAACCCGCCCAAGCAGCCAAAAAGGAGGGCGTCCGCCTGGAGGTGGTCAAACTGCCCGAAGCCCAGAAAGGCTTCGTGCTCCTGCCCAAACGCTGGGTCGTGGAGCGATCCTTCGCCTGGATGGCGCGCTGCCGCCGCTTGGCGCGCGACTACGAGCGCTTGCCCAAAGTCTTCGCCGGCCTCCATTTCATCGCCTTTGTCGGCCTCATGCTCGCCAAACTTAACTCGCTTTGCCTCGTTAGTTCATAACAGGCTCTAAGGGAACGCCGGGGGCGGAGCTACACTCGCGATTTTGCATCTGGTCTTTTGCGTTGCGCGTCGCAGAACTCCGCCAAAGCCGTCCAGAGCCGGTCGCGCAATTGTAGTGGGAATCAGGACAGGCTTTCGAGCTTGTCCGCAGCGTGCGCCGTGGCTGACCGGGTTCAGCAGCACGGCGTCGCGTTCCAGGTTCGGCCGGCGTTGTTCTCAGGCAGCCTCACCGGCTGAGGCCAAATGGCCTCTGAGTTTTCGGAAGCGGCAGTGGTTGGACCGAAACGACTCAACGGGTGGCGGAACCGGCCCGCGAGGTTCTCGTTTCAGGAATTCGCTGGGCCAAAAGCGGACGCCGTCTTCTTGAATCGACAAGTCCGCGCGTCGATCTGAGACGATCACTGCCTGGACCTGGAACCTCCCTTGTCGATTCAGGAAATAGGGTTCTCGAAACGGTAAGTGAGGTTACCAATTCAGGAAATGCACTTCCTGAATTGGTAACCTCACTTACGATTTCTGTAACCTTCGGTTCTTGAATTGGGAACCTCACTTCCTGATTCGAGAACCTCACTCATCGCTTTGGTAACCTCGCGAGCAAAATCGGCAACCCCACTTCCTGATTCGGGAACTCCCGGGCCGAAAAGGAAACATCAAATGCTTAGGGTGAAATGCGGCGAGCGGCACGTGGCCCGGTCTGAAGCGCCTCGACTTCGCGCTTCCCGAGCGCGTGACAGGGTTCGTAAGGCGTGCTTCCCTTTTACCCAGCGCGGTCGCTGCTGGGAGCGCTGGGATGCCCCCGCGCACCCTGGCTGTCTCGCCTCGCTGGGCTCCTTGCCGGCAGGGGTCCCTCCGGGCACCTGGACTCTCGGGCCTATAGACGGGCTCTTTCTTTCCGCAGCCCACCGAAGCCCGAGAGGGAGAAATCAGATGCCCTGGAGGACCCGGCCGGCAGGGATGCCGGCGGTCCCAGGAGCGACCTGCCCCAGCGGGCTGAGCGCATCCGCTGGCGAGACCTTGATTCACACCAAGCGTTCAACTCTCGGGATTATTACCGGGGGCGCCAGAATCAGCCGCTGGGCGGCCAATCCAAAGACCCCCGCGGGTTGCACCGGGAAGCGCTGGGCGGAGTTCCAGAAGCCGACCTACGAAGAGCGGCGCGGTTGGGGGGACGTCACTCCATTTGGCGGCGCGCCGAGAGCGGTGAGGCGAACCGAGGGGTCGAAATCGTAGAGGCGGCTCGATCCGTCCTGCCCTGCGGGATGAATTGAGCCGCCTCTACAAATTCGGACCGCTTTCCCAACTGCGGACGCGAAGCGACCGCATCATGGGTCGATTGCCACGCGGTAGTAGGCGCGGGTGGCCGGCGGGGCGGGATCGGTGAAGGCGAGGGTGGTGCCGGTGGTGCCGGTCTGGGTGCTGACCGGGGTCACGTCCGCGAAGCCCGAGGTGAGCGAGGCGGCGCGCTGTAGGCGATAGGTGTGGGCGGTATTGGAATCGATCCGCACCGTCACGCTGCTGCCGGTGGAGGTGATGTCCTTGACCTTGACCACGGTGCGCGGGTCGAGCACCACGCCGTTCGCGCCGTTGGTGAAGTTCGCGGGCAAGACGGCGGAGCCGGAAATCCAGTCGAGGAGGCCGTTGTTGACGAAGGCGGGGCCGGAAACCGCCAGGCCGGAGCCGCGCTTGAAGCGCATGGTGCCGTTGTTCGTCACGGAGCCGAGGACGCGCAGGGTGCCGCCACCCGCGTCGAGGGCCACGGAGCCGCCGGCATTCACGGTGAGCAGGCCGCCGACCTCGATCCCGCCGGTGATGGACGTGCCGCTCTGCAAGGTGACGGCGCCGGCGGCCGCGCCGGTGCCGGCGAGCTTGCCGCTCGTGACCAAGACGCTACCGGTGCCGGTGGCGGAGCCGGCGGTGTTCGCGAGGGTGAGCGTGCCGCCGCTCACGGTGGTGCCACCGGTGTAGGTGCTCGCGCCGCCCAGGATCAGGGTGCCGGCGCTGGTCTTGGTGAGGGCACGGCCCGCGCCCGCGATGGGGCCGCCGACGGTGAGCATGCCCTCCTCGACGGTGAGCGACACGTTCGCCTGCATGGTCACGGCACCGGTGCCGAGGTTGAGGACGCTCGCGCCGTTGAACGCCCAGTCGCCTTCCCAGGTCATCGCGTTGTTCGTGGTGAGCGTGAGCGCCGTGCCCGCGCCATTGAGGACCGCCGTGGCGGACGGGATGGAAAAGGTGCCGGTGCCGAGCGCCGAGGCGCTGGCCAACGAGACATTTCCGCTGATGATCCGAACCCCCCCGCTGAACGTGTTCGCGCCCGCCAGCGTGATGATCGAGTTGCCTCCGGAATAAATGTTGGTGATCGATCCGGAACCGGAGATGACGCCTTCAAAGCGCGCGGTGGCGGGCCCGCTCATCGTCAGGGTCAGGCCCGCCGTGTCGAGCGCGCCGCTCATCGTGAGCGTGGAGCCTGGGCCGACCGTCCACGTCTGCGGGGCCGCGAGCACCACGGGAGCGGAGATCGTGGTGGCCCCGTTGCTCACGCTCTGGGACGAGAAACCGCTCTCGCCGAGGCGGAGGGTGCCGCCGGCCGCCGCGAGGGTGTAGCCGGTGCGCATCACCACAACGCCCCGCGCGCTCACGTCAGAGGCGACGCTCACCGTGTTGCCCGCGGTGCCAGCGAAAAAGGCGGTGTCGCGGCCAAGCGTGGTGCCGTCCGTCCACGGCGCGGAAGCGGGCGTCGTGTTCGACCAATTCGGCGTGAGGCCCAGGTCCCACGCGCCGGCGACGGTGCCGCCGGAGGGCGGGTTGACTTGGTGGCCGGGGTCCCACGCGAGCGGCCCCGCCTGCTGGGCGCGGGCGACTGAGGGCAGGAACGAAGCCGCGACGAGCAACGCGCACCGGGCGAGAAAAGAGGAAAACGACAGGAAGGCGACGGGGGGACGGATACACATTAGGAACGACGGGGAGCGTGCGGCGACCTGGGACCGGTCGCCAGCGCAGATGCAAGCACGTCCCAGGCCGTGAGCGTCAAAAACTCCCCTCCGCGCGGGGCAAGACGACGCCACAATTTCCCTTCCGCCGCGCGGGCTTCTCGCGCATCCTCCCGCCCATGCCCACCGCCGCCCCTTCCGCCGGACCCGTGCTCGACCCGTTCTTCTCGGACGGCTTGCCCGTCGAGATTCCCAAGATCGACAAGTCACTCAAGAAGCTTTGGCAGCTCGCCGACCAGACCGCCACGCGCGCCTCGCGGCTGAATCTCGTCACCATTTCGATGGCCGAGCATTCCCTCCAGGCCAACACGGCCCTGATGGGCCGCGTCACCGCGCAGCACGCTTGCCGCTGCCTGCTCATCGCGGCGCGCCCGCAGGGCGGGGAGGCGCGGCTGCGCGCGTGGGTCAACGCGCATTGCCACGTCGTCAAGGCCGGGGCCAAGCAGCTGTGCTCCGAGCAGATCGCCTTTCTCTTCGAGGGCGAGGCGGCCACGCCGGGCAACGTGGCGAGCGCGATCTTCTCGCACCTCGACACGGACCTGCCGCTCTACCTGTGGTGGCAGGGGGACCTGCCCGCCGACCTCAACCCGCGCCTCCTGCGCGCGACGGATCGCGTGATCTACGACTCCGCCGGATGGGATCATCCGGCTGCGCAGTTCGCCCGCCTGCGTGACATGCTGGGCGCGCCGGGCGTGCGGGCCGTGCCGGGGGACCTCAACTGGGTGCGCGCCACTTGGCTCCGCCTCGCCGTGGCGCAGCTCTTCGACCCGCCGGCCGCCCGCGCCGCCCTCGCGAGCGTGGACCGGCTGGAAGTCACCCACGCGCAGACCGGCTACGTGACGGCGCTGCTCGTCGTCGGCTGGCTGGCGTCCTCGCTCGGCTGGGAGCCGCCCGTCTTCGAGAACGATGGCTCGATGACCTGCGCGCGCGCCGACGGCGGCACGGTGCAAATCTCGCTGCCCGAGGGGAGCGGGCCGACCATCCAGAGCGTGGAGCTTTCCACGGCCGATGGCGCGCGCTTCAGCGTGGAGCGGCGCGGCGGGGACTTCTACTTTGCCCGCAGCGAGACTTCCGCGGGAGCATCCGAGCAGTCCGTGCCGGCCGACCCGGAGGATCTGGCCGAGCTGGTGATCGAGGAATTGTCGCGGGGAGGCCAGCGCCTCACCTACGCGCGCTCCTTGGAAAAGCTCGCCAGCCTCGCGCGGCAGTCGGCCTGAGATTGCCCGGCCATGCCCCTGCGCCTCTTCCAGGTCGATGCCTTCGCGGGCGAGGTCTTCCGCGGGAATCCCGCCGCGGTGGTCCCGCTGGAGTCGTGGCCGGAGGACGCGTGGATGCAGAGCGTGGCGGCGGAGAACAACTTGTCCGAGACGGCGTTTTTCGCGCCGGAGGAACCAGGGGGCGAGTCGCTGCGCCTGCGCTGGTTCACGCCGCGCTGCGAGGTGGACCTCTGCGGCCACGCGACGCTCGCCTCGGGCTTCGTGATCCTCACTCGCCTGCGCCCGGAGCTGAAGGAGGTCACTTTCCAAACGCTATCCGGCCCGCTGACGGTGCGGCGCGACGGCGGCGAGCGGCTGGCGATGGATTTTCCACGACTGAACCCCGCGCTCTGCGATCCAGAACCTCCCGGCCTCGCGGCGGCCCTCGGCGCGGAGCCCATCGAGGTGCACCAGACGCGCACGAAGTTCTTCGCCGTCTTTTCCTCGGAAGACGCGGTGCGCGCGGTTCGGCCCGACATGACGGCGCTGGAGAAATTCCATCCGCGCGGCGTTGCCGTCACGGCGCCGGGCGACGCGGTGGACTTCGTGTCGCGCTTCTTCGCGCCCAGCTACGGGGTGCCGGAGGATCCGGTCACCGGCTCGGCGCACACGGCGCTGGCACCGTATTGGTCCCGCCGCCTCGGGCGCACGAAGCTCCACGCGCGGCAGGTTTCCGAGCGCGGCGGCGACCTCCACTGCGAGGTGCTGCCGCGGCGCGTGGTGCTGGCCGGCAAGGCCGTGCTCTATCTCGAGGGGGAGATCCACGCGTGAGGCGGCGCCGCCGTCACGGCGCCGACGCGAAGCGGTAGAAGCGCCGGGCCGGCGGCTTCGGCGCGGCGTCCACGACCTCGCCGACGCCGCGCGCGGCCGGCGCGACCGCGCCGGGAAGCGCCTGCCACGAGACGAGGTTGTCCGACCACTGCACCGCGTTCGGCACGCCCGCCAAGCCCCGGCCGCGCACGCGCAAGCCGCCGGGATCGGGTGTGACGGAGACCAGGGCGGGGGAGGTGCCAGCCGTCGTGAACGCGCGCACGAAACCGCGCTGGGGCTGGAACTGGTTGGCGTTGTCGCCGCGGGCGCGGAAGTAGTAGGTGGTGCCCGGAGCGAGGCCGGTCAGGTTGGCGGACAGATCGGCCGGAGTGGTGCCGGCACCGAGGTCCTGCGCTGGGGTGAGCGCCGTGAGAGCGTCGGGGGAAGTGCCGGATTCGAAGCGGGCGAGGGTGGCCGCGCCGTTGGGGTTGACCGTGCCGGAGAGCGTGGCGCCGGTTTCGGTGGCGTCTGCGTTGCCGGTCGCGGGCGTCGGACCGAAGCGCAGGCGATAGGAACCGCCGTGCAGGTTGCCGTCCGCGCCAAGGCTCAGGCGTCCAATCCCAGCCTCCTGGGTGATGAGGGTGTAGGCCTGATAGAAGGGAACGGCGGGAGTGATCCGGTAAACGGTCCCGGCGTAGAATCGTCCGCCCAGGGTGGTGCCATACAAATTGCCGTCGGGAGTTTCCGTGAGCGCGACCTCGGGAAATTCTCCCGCCGTCGCCGTGGTCGGCGGCCCGTAAACGCCCCCGGCGAAGTCGCAGACGTAGCCGGCGGGGCCATTCTGGCCCAACGTGAAGACGAGGCCGTGTTGGCTGTTGCCGCCGTATCTGGAGACCCCGTAGAAAAGCCCATCCTTAGCCAGGACATACGGCAGGAAGATGTTTGCGCCGGAAACGTAGTGGAAGGTGTTGAAGTTGTAAATCACCACGTAGGTGCCGCTGGCGGGATCGAAGCGGAAAGCGACGCCGTTGACCCCCGGGTTTCCTCCCGTCACGTAGCCGCCGTCCTTGGAGGTCGATCCGTAGAGTTGCCCGTCGGCTCCCTCGACCAGGGGTGCCAGGGGGGTGCCTCCGGTGCTAGACCCCATGAAGTTATAAAACGAAAAACGCGTGGTGAGCGCGCCCGCCGGTGAGACGCTGAAAATCGTGCCGCCACGGGACGGGCCGCCCGTGGAGGTCGTGCCGTAGAGGTTGCCATCTCGCGCGAGGATCACACCGCCCTGTGGGTTCCGGGCGGGATCGGCGCCGTCCGACGGGAAGTCCGCCAGCGTGGTGAGCTGGCCGTTGGGCGCGAGCCGGAACACGGTGCCGTTCCCGCTGGTGCCGCCGCCGGCGGTAGTGCCGTAGAAGCTGCCGTCGCGCCCCAGCGTGAGCTGGGAAGGCGATGCGCCACGGCTGGCGCCGCCGTTGCCGGTGAAGGACACGAGCAGAATCGAGCCGCCGTCGGGCGTGAACTTGCGGATGCCGCCATTCGCGCCGTCGGCGGACGGCGAGTAGAGGCAGCCATCGGGGCCGAGCGTGCCGGTGCCGGCGTAGCCGCCTTGGTTCGACTCGAGCACCGGCTCGGCGATGGCGGCGGCGAGATGGACGGAGAGCAGAAAGGCCGGCACCGACACGGCCAGGAAGGAGTGGAAGCGACGGGATGGGCGCATGGGAAGGAGGCGGAGGCCCGCGGGCATCGCAGTCCTCTGCGAAGCAGAGCATGAAGCAGGTGCCCCCGCCCGCACAAGGCAATTGTTAGCCGCCGAAAAAGCTCCGCGATGCGGGTCAGCTTCCGCGCGCGGAGGCGAGCAGGGAAGGGAGCGCCGGCCCGATCCCGCGCAGCAATTCCGCGCCGGCTCGCTCCCATTCCTCGCCGCCGCGCGCGGAGGCGGCGGCCAGCGTGCCCACGGTGGTCCCGACCCGGCGGATCGGGGCGAGCAACAGACCGTGCACGGGCACGCTGGCGGCGAGGCGGCGCAGCTCATTCGCCCGGGCGACGACCGGCTCGGTGCCATCGAGCAGCGGCCCAGCCGAGAACGGCAGCACCTCGCTCAAGCGGCGGCCGGCGAAGGGCGAGGCCGCGGGCGCGCCGGCCGGCTCTTCCCAACGCGCGGCCTCGTCGAGGTGCCCGGCCGTGCCGCCGGGGCCGAGATCGAGCAGATGGAGCGCGCTCGCGCCGGTCATCTCGCCGAGCATTTCGAGCACCTTCGTCGCTCCACCGCCCGCCCGGTCGTCGCCGACGAGCTGGCGCAGGATCATCGTCTGCAGGGAAAGCTGACGCAGCCGCCGACCCATCAGGTCTTGCGCGGCGCGATCTTCGGTCACGTCGAGGGCGCTGCCCAGCAAGCCGCGCCAGACACCGCCCGGTCCCAGCCGCGGAACCCCCTCGACCGTGAACCACCGCTCTTCGCCGCCGGGCCGCACAAATCGCGTCTCGAAGCCCAGCGGGCGCCCGGTTTCGCGCGCCCGCGCGAGCGCCTCGTCCACGGCGGCGCAGTCCTCGGGATGCACCCAGCGGAGCCACCCGCGCGCGTCCCCGCGCGCCGCGTCCTCGTCGGGCAGGAAGTCGCGCCAGGCCTCGTTCAAGAACTCGAACCGGCCTGCCTCATCGGTGAGCCACACGCGCGTGGGCAGCAGGTCGGCGAGCGTGCGGAAGCGCTCCTCGCTTTCCCGCGTCGCCTGCTCGGCCTCCACGCGCGCGGTCACGTCGTTCTGAACGCCGACGAAGGCGGTCACGCGGCCACTCGGGTCGCGCAGCGGGGTGACGGCGAGCTCGTTGTGGAAGGCGCGGCCGTCCTTGCGGAAGTTGACGAGGGTGACGTGGCAGCCCTGGCCCGTGGCCACCGCCGCGCGCAGCTCGGCCACGGCAGGCTGCTCGGAGCGCCCACGCTGGAGGAAGCGGCAGTTCCGCCCGAGGATCTCGGCGGGCGTGTAGCCCGTGATGCGCTGGAAACCGTCGTTGGCGTAGATGATGGGATTGTCCGGTGCGATGGCGTCTGTGATGGTCAGCCCGCAGGGAGCCAGCTCCACGGCGCGGCGCAGGCGCTCGTGCTCGGCCTGGGCGTGGCGGGCGAGCTGGTAAGCGGCCAGCCGGTGAAGCAGCAGCGTCCAGGGCGGCGCGGCGATGCAGGCGTCGTCCGCGCCCACGCCAAGCAGTCGCGCGCCCAACGCGCCGCCAGGGTCCGCGTCGGCCACGAGCCCGAGGACGTGCCAGCCCGCGTCGTGCTGGACGCCGAGCAAGGCGGGGAGCTGGCCCCAGGCATCCTCGGCAAGCGCAGGCCCGCGCAGGAGGAGCACGCCCTGGCGATGGCGCAGTGCCCAGTCGGCGAGGCGATCGAGGCGGTTTTCGGCGGCGGGCTGGAAGCCGTGCGCACGCAGGGCGTCCGCGAGATCCGGTGGCACCTCGGCCGCGGCGAAGGGAAAGAGCAAGGCAGGCGGGAAGGCATCCACGCCGGCAGGATCGGGTCCGACGCTCATGGATGGCAAACCTCGCCCCTTCCGCCCGCGCGCAAGGGCTCAGCCGACGGGGGTGAACTCGAAGGTGTCGTGGGTGCCGCCGCGCAGCACGCTGCCGACTTGGCGCGCGGTGTAGGGGCGGCCCATCACGGTTTCCACCGCGGCGGCCACCGCGCCGAGGGTGAAGGTGCATTGCCGCTGCGAGCCCATCGCCTCGCCGGCCGAGCAGACCGTCTCGCCCGTGTCCACCTGGATGACCCCGCCGGGCAGCTCGCGCGCCGCATCGATGCGGCAAAGGCGCGTGCCGTCCTTGCCCACGGCATTGTTCAGGGCGGCGGCCAGTTGCTCGACGGACACCTTTGCGCCTGCCAGGCCGAGCTCGTGAGCGAGCTTCTGGCCGCGCAGGCGTCCGGCCTGCACGAAGACCGCCGCGGCCCCCTCGGTGCCCAGCGTGTCCTCCACGCCGGTGATGAGGGCCTTGAAGCACACGATGGAGGAGAAGTCGCCGAGTTCGGAGCGGAGCGCCATGGGAGCGGGAATGCGAGGGGTTGGGGAGGGAAGG
>CALMOL010000501.1:6552-7356 GCA_937871685.1 uncultured Verrucomicrobiota bacterium | reverse complement strand
GCCCGCCGGGCCGGCACTCTGGAACCCGGTGGCCGCCGCGGCGTGGTCGATCCTGTTCACGCCGCTCTTCGGCGCGATCCTCGTCGCCGCAAACTGGCGTGCGCTTGGCCAGCCGGCGCGGGCCGGGACGCAGCGCTGGTGGATGCTCGGCACGGTCGGATTGCTCGCCGCGCTGCTCTGGATCCACTTCGCCGCGGCCAGCGAGGCGTGGGACATCCTGCTGCGCTTCGGGGCGTTCGCGCTGCTCGCCGCGTGGATCATCGCCGGCGCATGGCCGCAGATCACCTTCCTGCGCGAGCATCCCCCGGCCCCGCGCGCACGCCGCCGTTGGATCTGGCCGGTCCTCCTGGGCGCCGCGGGCCTTTTCCTGTTTCTCTCGCTCAACGCCATCACCAGCCACGCCGCCCGGCGCGACACCGCCGAGAGCGCCATCGCCTCCGTGATCGCACCGTTGACAGAAGCCCTGCGCCAGAAGTCGGGCCAGGAGAATGCCGAGGTCCAGGACTTCCGCCTGGAGCGCCAGCGCGACGGCACCTATCTCGGCGCGCTCGTGCTCAAGTCGGAAGGGAGCGAGAGCCGCTGGCGCGTCCGCGCCCGCTTCAACGGCTCCGACTACGAGTGGGACGCGCGGCCGGAATGAGGTCAGCCACCACGTCTAAGTGAGTGCGGGCAAGAACCTCGGTGCGTCGCGAAGCCGACGCCCGCCGATAGCCGGGGGATTCATCCCCCGGACTGCCATCGCCCTCGGTTCCGCGTAGCGGGGGCGCCCCCGGCAACAGCGGGGCCCGGGGGGGGAACCCCGCC
>CALMOL010000501.1:0-6542 GCA_937871685.1 uncultured Verrucomicrobiota bacterium | reverse complement strand
GCTACGCGGCTTGCGTTGGGGATGAGTTCCGGGGGATGAATCCCCCGGCTACCGGCAGGTGTCGCTCCGCGACACGGATGGCGATGCGGAGACGTTTGCTCGCACCTGCTCAGGCGGTGCTCCGGGCACCTATCGCCCAGAAGCACGACGCCAAGATGCCCTGGGGCCCGCTGGCTTTCGCTTTGCCTGCCTTCGTTCATTCACTCACCCCGCCACCCTCGAAGTCGTGGGCGATGACAAGCACTTCCAAGCAGAGCCGTGGCCAGCTCGCCGCTCACGCGGCTGCAACGCGCGCACGCTTGCGTCACGCGCGGATGCCAGGCAAGGCGAGCGCAAGGATCTCGCCGAAATCCTCGTTTCCGGGTCACCGACTTACAGCCGTCAGGCGCGTCGCCGATGGAGCGCCGCCACGCCCGCGAGGCAGCCCACGCCGAGGAGAGCCACCGTGGACGGCTCGGGGATGATGGCGAGGTTGTTCGCGTAGATGTTGTTCGCGGCACTGCCATCGCCGGTGCCGCTGTTGTAGATGCGGAAGCTATCGGCATTGGAGACGGCAAGGTTTGCGCTATAGGCGTTCTCCGTGCCAGCTGAAGAGGTGCGTATGATGGACACCGCCATCGTGGTCGCATTCGTTTGCGTGAACGAGAGCGTGAAGACTGAGTTCGACTGGAAAGACAGCGCGAGCGTCGTGCTCCCGCTGGCCGTGTTCACTTGATAGCCGGCCGGGTCAGCGATGTTGAAATTGAAGGCCGAGCTTCCTCCGGCGAAAAGATTGAATCCTTTGTTCCCGTTGCGGAAATTCACCGCGAGTTGAAGCGAGAAGGTTTGGCCAACGGAAAGCGTGCCGCCGGCGAAGGTGCGATCAGCATTCGCAAACGCGGTGCCTGGATTCGCGAAAATCCCGAACGACTGGTTTCCAGTGTTGATGTTGCCGGAGCCAGCGGTGGAGTCGCCGATAAAGAATCCTCCCCCGGCATTGTTGGAAAACCGCCACGCTTCGAAGCCCGTGCCTCCGTTTGAGCCGTCAGTCCATCCGGTCAGCGTGTAGTTGCCGGCATTGTCCGACCCATTGTTAGAGGCGAATGCGATCGCCGGCAGCGAGGCGGCGGCAAGGAGAGCAAGGAGGCGAGGGAACGACGTTTGCATAGGGGGGAACAAAGCTGGCCGATTCACGCGGGAACGGCCGGGAAGCGCAAGGGAAAAAGCGGTGATTTCGACAAAAGAAAACGCCCCGCCGGGCGCGGGTGGCCATCAGCGGGGCGCTGGGAAAGCCGAGGGAAGACTTGCGGGGATCAGCCCCGGCGGCGGCGGAAGGCGACCAGGCCCGCGCCCATCGCGCCGGCCAGCATGGTCGCGTAGGTCGATGGCTCGGGGATCACCGTGAAGGTGGCGAGGTAATTCGGGCCGTTGTTGTTGAGGAAGAGGTTCGAGTTCGCGTTCACGCCATTGGTCGTGCCCGAGAAGAAGATCTCCATGCGGTAGGTGCCATTCGCCAAGCCGGACAGCAGGTTGACGGGGGGCTGCGTCCCGCTGCCCTGGTTGTTGGCCCACTTTTGGTCACCCGCATTGGCAAACTGGTTGCCGGCCGCGTCGGCGAACGGCGCGTCAGCGGTGAAGTCGCGCCCAACGGCGGTGAAGGAGCCGGAAGCCGGGCCGGTCGGATAAATGCGGTAGTTGAACGTGACGCCGGTCACGTCCGAGCCATTGTTTTTGAAGACGAGCCCCTCGGCGCCACCGAGCGAAAGCGTGTTGCCGGCGAGGGGGTTGAAGGTGCCGAAGTTCGCCCCCTGGAAGGCACCGGCCCCATCGTTGCCGAGGTCCACAAGGTTGAACCACTGGATGGGGCTGCCGTTGATGACGATGCCGGCGTAGCCGCCGAAGATGCCGGCGTCGGCGAAGGCGGAGCCGGCCGTGAGGGTGAGGGCCGCGAGAACAGCGAGGGACTTTTTCATGAATACGGCAAACTGCACAAACAAGCGAAGGGGGAAGAGCCGGCGGGGGACCAGCGGCGCGCGTCTTAGCCCAGCCATTGCCGGTGTCAAAGGAAAGGTGCCGCCAGCGGCTCGGAATCTCGTCTGACCAGACGAGAGCGATGGCCATCAGCCTCGTCGTCAAGGCCTGCTTACTGCCAAGTGATCACATCATCCGAACCCTGGAAGGTCTTGGCCCCGCCTGTGCCAGCCTTGCCGATGACTTTGTCCTTGCCCTTGCTGGCGCCGATCACGGCGGTCTGGATGCCCATTTCACCGCTGGTGGAATTGGTCTCCCGGCGGATGTCCGTGTAATCAAAGCTGAAGACGTCGGTGAGCCCGGAATAGTTGCCGTCCATGCCAACCACGTAGTTACCGCCCCATGGGTCCACCCAGTTGCCGTTAGCATCAATGCCGGAAACGGGATTGGCCGCGTTGCGCGCAGGCTGCACTTCAAGGAAGGCAACCTGCTTGGGGTTTAGGGGTTGTGTGGTCCCCGGTTGGGGCGTGTTCCAATTGCCGCGAGGCTGTGCCCGCAGCACATACATCAGATCGCCGTTGGTTCCGCCTTGTCCGCCGGAGCCAAACATGAAGTCACCTGTGTAGCTGCCATAATAGGTGTCCGGGACAGGCAACTTGCCGTATTCCGTCTGGTAGGCGTTCACCGCATTGACGAGCTGCTGGAGGTCGGAACGCGCCTGCGTCTTGCGCCCCTTTTCCTGCACGGCGCCGATCACCGGAAACAACAGCCCGGCCAGCGCGATGATCACCGCGATGACGATGAGCAGCTCCAGCAGCGTGAAGGCGCGGAGGGCGGCAGAACGGCGGGCGGGACACATGGCGCAATGGTGCGAAGAAAGCCGCGCGGCGCAAAGGCCGGGGCGGGCGGCGCGCTCATTCCGCCGTTTCCCGCAGGTGCTCGGCCGCGAAGGGGTCGCCCTCGTCGCTCAATTCCTCCAGCAGCCGGAGCGCGAGGGCACGCACGTCAGGACTCTGCGCCTCGCGCAGCACGTCCCGGAGCAGCGAGGTGGTCGCATAGCGGCCAAGGAGGGACTGCGCTTCGGCCAAGCCGGCGTGGGCGAGGCGGCGCCGATAGTCCGCATTCACCTTGTCCTCCAGAAACCCGATGTCACCCCAATCCTTCTCGCGGCCGGTGAGCTGCTTGGTCAGCAGAAGGTCCACTTCATCCAGGTAGCGCAGGCCGTCATCGGTGGGAATCGCCCGCTCCCACATTTCGTCAAACCACGAGTTTTCCACCTCGTTCGGTTGGAAGAAAACGTCGATGGGGCGGTCCGCGCCGGTCAGGCGGACGATTCGATCCTCCCCTGCAACGGCGGCCAGCTGCGCCGGGTCCAGCTCACGGTCGCATTGGCCGAGCCGGCGCGGACGCACGCCGGCAAACGCGGGGAGCACCGCGCGGAGCACGGCGGCCCAATCCTCCGCGCCGCGGCTTGGGTCCAGCCAAACGTCGTAGTCCTCGGTCATTCGGCTCTGCCCGTGCAGGATGACGGCGAAGCCCCCGAGCAGGATCAGGCGCCGCTCGCGGGCGAGCGCCCGCAGGATGGAGCTTGCCAGGATCACGAACGAAGCGAACGCGCCCAAGCCACGGCCTCCGCGACGCGCGCGATGATGGCCTCGGCGTCGGCCAAGCTGCGCGGGTTGGCGATGAACGGCACGGAGTTGTCCGGAATCGGCCGGCGCGACGCCGACGGGGGGCCGCGATGCGCCCGCAGGCGACGGCCGAGCAGCATCGAGGCATAGCGGCGCTTTTGCTCGCCGAGGCTGGTTCGATAAGGCGGCGTCATGCGTGGAAGGGTCCCGCCGCAACCCAATCCGCCCGCCGGGCCTTGTCCAGCCGGCCGCGCCTCAGGAACGCGCCGGAAGCCATGCGCGCAGGCGGCGGCGCTGGGTCCAGCCGAGCGCGCCGAAGGCCAGCAGGCCGCCGATCACCGTGGCCGGCTCGGGCACCTGTGCGCCGGGGACAATCTCGCCGTCAAGGTCCGGGCCAAACACGGCAACGTAGGTGCCAGGGGCAAGGCCGGAGGGATTCACGAACTGGATCTGCAGAAGCTGCGCGGCGGTGAGGCTCGTGATGCCGCTCCCAAAAATGACCTGGTCCGCCCCGTTGCCGAGCAAGCTGTTCACGGCATTGCCCGTCCAGTTGAGGATCTGGAGGACGGCGCCGGCGGCCCAAGCCTGATTGTTGCTCGCGGCAAAGTTGAGGATGCTGGCGCCCGCACCGAGGTTGAGAACGGAAGACGCGGAAAGCGTGACCGGGCCGATGTTCTGGCCCGCCGTGCCCGGCTCCGAGAAGCCGCCGGTGCCGAAGGTGCCGCCCGCGAGGTTGACCGCCGTGGCGTTGCCGAGGTGGCGGCCATTGCCGTCCAAAAGCAGGGTGCCGCCGGCATTGATCGTCACGCTCGAAGTGGAGACCAGCGTGCCGACGCCGGCCTGGAGCGTGCCGCCGTTGGAAGTGATCGTAGTCGAGCCGGTGAAAGAGTTGGTATTGTTGGTCAGCCGAACCGTGCCACCAGCGGCACTCACGCGGATATTCTGTCCCGCGCCTGTGACTTGGCCGCTGATGAGCGTCGTTCCTCCGCTTCCGGCGACAAACGTGACGCTGCGGTTTTCCCCGGGCGATCCATCCATCTTGACCTGGCCGCTGAACTCGTTGGTGCCGCTGGTGTTGGTGCCGCCGAGCAAGCGGTTGGTCCCGTTGCCAGGGTTGACGTTGACGAGATTGCTGAAGGTTTGCCCGCCTGAGGCGGCGCTCAGCACCAGGGATGCCGACGTGCCGGTGGCGCCGCCGTTGCCGAGGAAGATGCCTGAACCCGAGGCAATCGAGCCACCGGAGGCGACGGACAGCGTGCCTGCGTTGATCTGAGTCTGTCCCGTGTAGGTCTGAGCAGCTTGGAAAATGACGGTGCTATTCTGCTGGATGGCTAGTCCGCCTCCCTGGCTGATCACCGCGCTTGGGCCAAAGGTCAGCGTGTTGCCGTTGTTGCCAAACACGTTCAGGAAGTTGCTATTCGTGAAAATGTTGGCGCTCGTGATGGTCAGATTTCCACTGACCGGATTGAACTGGTTTGCGCTGGCACTGTTGAGCGCAATGGCGCTGAAACTGACGGTTTGGGCGTTCGCGCTGCCGTTTTCGATTTTTCCAAAGAGGTCGATGGCGCTCCCCGTGAGCGTGAAGGAGCCCGCCGTGGAGTTGAAGGTGATGTCCCGGAAGTCGTCGAAGGCGTTGTAGTTGTTGTTCGACGTGAGGCGATTGGTTCCCGCGAAAATGAGATCGGAGGTCGTCCCCGGCGAGGGGGAACTGCCGCCCACCCAATTTGCACCGGTGCCCCAGTTATTGTCCCCGCCGTTGCCATTCCAGGTGGTCTGGGCGATCAGCGCGGAAGACAGCAGCAACCCGAGGGCACAACAAAACTTCTTCATGGGGGAACGGAGCGGAATGCCGGCGGGGGAGCAGGCAAGACGGCGCGACCGTTCCTTCTGAGGCGCAAATGTCAAGCATATCACCCACGAGCCGTCCTACGTGGGCACTGCCTTCCCGCGCGCTCGGGCCGCGAGGCGATCAGGAAGACTACGATGTTGCCTGCCTCCGAGGGAATTTACCGCCCCTCGGACGCCAGCGTCTCACGACGCGAGGAAGCGCCGCGGCGAGCGGTGAGCTTGCGGCCGGCCTCGGGATCGGAGGCGAGCATGCGGGCGGGATCGCCGGCCCAGGTCGAGGAAGCCACGGACGGGCCCGAGCCGGGGCGCGTGGGCGAAGTGGCCGCCACGGATGCGGCCACGGAGGTAGCCGGGGCGGGCATCGCCTCGGCCGAGGGCGGACGCGCCGCGGGCGCGGGAGCGGCGGGCGCAGCCGGCACGTTGGCGAGGGCCAGCGCCTGGCCGGTGGGCGCGTCGAGGATCGAGACGCGGGAGCCAACGCCCACCATGTCGAAGAGGCGGATCACGTCGCGGGAGCGCATGCGGATGCAGCCGTAGGAGACGGGCTGGCCGATGTTCACCTCCTCGGGCGTGCCGTGGATGTAGATGCCGCGCGAGCCGGCCTGAGAGTTGCCGGACTCCAGGCCGCGCAGGGTGAGGATGCGGGTGACGATGGGATCGCGGCCGGGGGAATTCACGGCGACGACCTCGCCGGTGCGCACGCGGCCCTTGAAGACGGCCCCGGCCGGGGCGCCTGCACCGATCTTGCCGGCAATGGCCATCTTGCCCAGCGGCGTGGCGTAGGACCGCGAGCGGTCGCCCAGGCCATACTTGGACGTGGAAACCGGGAATTGCTCGCGCTCGCCATTGGCCTTCACCACGGTCATCTTTTGATCGCGCACGCTGATGATGACGGCGGTGCGGCTATCGGGAGTCGCATCGTTGGTCGCGCAGGCGGAAAGCAGCGCGGAAGCGGCCAGCAGAAGGGCCGGGACGGTGGAACGAACGAGGTTCATGAAGGGATTCAATGACGCCCCCGGGTGGCTCCAGGGGCGCGAAGGCGCGGATGTTATGCTCAGAAGTCTCCACCTTGCAAGCCCCTGACGCATCAAGACACATCCGCCGGGCGGGCCG